>JAFSWJ010000066.1 GCA_017444545.1 Lachnospiraceae bacterium | reverse complement strand
TTTTCAAAAGGTGAGGGAAATACCACGATGTCAAAACGTTTCGGGGATGAAAACCTGTAGGACAGGAGGTCAACCATGAGGATATCGCCGTCATTTAAGGTATCGTACATGGAATTGCCCGATACCACATCCCTTGTGATCACAAAGCTGTTCAGAAACCAGGCTGCGGCTACGATCACAAGGAAATACAGGCTCAGGCTCAGCGCCTCGTTAAAGGGTGTTTTCTTTTTCTTTTTTTTATTCCGGGAGCTCAAGTGTGATCCTCCCCAGTTTTCCGCTCCTGAAGGAATCGATCAGAAACTGTTTTGCCCTCTCCCTGTCGGGGAGCCCGCCCTTCTGGAGCATATTCATCTCGTCCGCGATCTTTGAAAGCACTGCCTCCGTGTCATCCTCTTCGGATACACCGTACAGTTTCGAAAGGAGCTGAAGATATCTTGCCTTTAATATACCGGTAAGCTCTGATGTGAGTCTTTCAAGATCGATAACCTCATCATTCATGGAGCCCAAAAGCGCCAGATTCAGCGCTGCTCTTTCATCCTCGATCTTTGGCCACAAAAGTCCGGGACTGTCCAGAAGCTCAATTCCCTTTGAAACGGTTATCCACTGCTTTCCCTTCGTGACTCCGGGTTTATTACCCGTCTTTGCAACATTCTTTTTGGCCATCGAATTGATAAAGGTGGATTTGCCCACATTGGGTATCCCGCAGACGAGAGCCCTCAGGGGACGCTGCATCCTGATACCCCGCTTTTTGTCCTTTTCATGCTTTTTTGACGCCGCATCCACAAGCAGACTCTTCACCCTGCTCATGCCGTTTCCCGTCTTCAGATCTACGCAGGCCGCATCATGTCCCATACTTCTGAAATACTCAGTCCACGCGGTATTTCCGGAATTTTCCGAAAGATCCGATTTGCTCATGACAAGTATCTGCATCTTTCCGTTTGCCATGGCGTCGATATCCGGATTTCTCGATGAAAGAGGTGCTCTCGCATCAGTCAGTTCAATTATTACATCTATAAGTTTCAGATCCTCGGCTATGGCACGCTTTGCCTTTGCCATATGTCCGGGATACCAGTGAAAATCACTCATTTTCCGCCTCAGTTTATCCTTCCCAGGCCCTCGTCTCCTCCGGCCATATGGAACCATGCCCTTCCGATGATGGATTCCCTCCGCACATTTCCTATATTGGCTGTCCTGCTGTCCTCGGAGGAATTGCAGTTGTCCCCCATTACAAAGTACTCATCCGTATCCAGGGTCACTTCATTTGCAGCTATCCCCGGATCGGCTATACTGTCCGAAAACAGATCCGCCTGGGCCTGTCCGTTCAAAAACAGCATTCCGTTCATTATCTGTATGCTGTCACCGGGCACGCCCACCACCCTTTTGACGTAGGTATGGACATTTTCATTGCCGTTGGGTTTGAATACGATGATATCTCCCCTTTTCGGCTCCAGAATGTTGTATCTGATCCTGTCGATCAGGATCTCCTGTCCGTTTACAAGACCGGGTGACATGGAATCCCCGATCACCACGGATTTGATCCCCCATCCATAGACCACCACCCAGGCAAGGAGCACTGCTCCCGCTGTAAGCACCAGCCAGGAAAGCACCTGATATATCTGATTGTGGGATATGGTCTTTTTCTTTTCATAAAAAGTCAGACCACCGCTTCTTCTCCTGCTCATACAAAGATTTTAACATAATAAAGACGAAAAAGAAAACCGCAGGAAGCATCGCTTCCTGCGGTACAGATCACTGTCAGTCTATGGCTTCTTTTACCTTTGCCCTCTTTCCGGTAAGCTTTCTCAGGTAGAAAAGCTTTGCTCTCCTGACCTTACCGCGGCGGACAACCTCAACCTTTTCAATGAAGGGAGAATGCATGGGCCAGGTTTTTTCAACACCGACACCGTTTGATATCTTTCTGACGGTGAAGGTGGCCCTGGATGAATTTCCACCCTGCTTCTTCAGGACAGTTCCCTCAAACACCTGGATCCTTTCCCTGTTTCCTTCCTTGATCTTGTTGTGAACCCTGACGGTATCACCCGTGTTAAAGACGGGAAGTTCTTTTTTCTTCTGTTCCTCTTCGATCTCTTTGATTATATCGCTCATATTTTCCTCCTTCAAAATCAGACGTTCTTTCGCGGTCACTGCGATCGCCAGAGGACCGTCCGGTCTCACGAACCAACACTATAACACAATTTGTCCTTTATTTCAACTAAAAAATCCCTCTTTTTTTGATATATTCCGCATACAGATCAGGTCTCTGTTCCCTTGTCCTCTGCCTTGCAGCCCTCATCCTGTACTGCTCAACCTTTTTGTGGTCACCTGAAAGCAGGATCTGCGGCACTTCCCTGTCATGCCATTTAGGTGGTCTCGTATATTGGGGATACTCCAAAAGACCGCCGTTAAAGGATTCACTCTCGCTTGAAACATCGTTTCCAAGCACCCCCGGGATGAGCCTTGATACGGCATCCATCACCACAAGAGCCGGAAGTTCTCCGCCTGTGAGCACATAATCACCGATGGATAAGGGATCTGTCACTATCTCATCCGTAACTCTTTCATCTAT
>JAFSWJ010000065.1 GCA_017444545.1 Lachnospiraceae bacterium | reverse complement strand
ATCATCTTTGAAAGCAGGCATCTGACCTTTTCGCCTCCGGAAAGGATCCTGACCTTTTTGACGCCGTCCTCTCCCGGAAAGAGCATCCTGCCGAGGAAGCCTCTGACATAGGTCACATCCTTTACGGGCGAATAGCCTGTCAGCCATTCGGTTATATTATAATCGTTGTTGAATTCCTCCGTGTTGTCCTTGGGGAAATAACTCTGTGAGGTGGTCACACCCCATTTGTAGGAGCCGCTGTCGGGTTCCTCCTCACCTGCAAGGATCCTGAAAAGCATGGTTATGGCCTGCTCGTTGGGGCCGATGAGTGCAACCTTGTCCTCACGTCTTAATGTAAAGGTGATGTTGTCGAGGATGATCTTTCCGTCCTGGTATTTTGTCAGGTTCTCAACAGCCAGAACCTCGTTTCCGATCTCCCGTTCCGGCCTGAAATCGATATAGGGATATTTTCTGGAGGAGGGCTTGATATTGTCGAGCTCGATCTTTTCAAGAGCCCTTTTCCTCGAGGTCGCCTGCTTTGATTTTGAAGCGTTGGCGGAGAAGCGGGAGATGAATTCCTGCAGCTCCTTGATCTTTTCTTCCTTTTTCTTGTTGGCTTCCTTCATCTGCTGGATGAGGAGCTGGCTGGATTCATACCAGAAATCGTAGTTTCCGGCAAAGAGGGTGATCTTGCCGTAATCGATGTCCGCAGTCTGGGTGCAGACCTTGTTGAGGAAATATCTGTCGTGGGATACAACGATGACGGTGTTGTCGAAATCTATCAGAAATTCCTCGAGCCACTCTATGGCATCCAGATCCAGGTGGTTTGTGGGCTCGTCAAGCAACAGGATATCCGGGTTTCCGAAAAGCGCCCTGGCAAGGAGGACCTTGACCTTCTGGTTTCCGTTGAGGTCGCCCATCAGGGACCTGTGAAACTCCGTTTCTATGCCCAGTCCGTTGAGGAGAGTCTCGGCATCGGATTCGGCCTCCCAGCCGTTCATTTCGGCAAATTCAGCCTCAAGCTCCGCGGCCCGGACTCCGTCCTCATCGGAAAAATCCTCCTTGGCGTAGATGGCATCCTTTTCCTTCATTATCTCAAAGAGATGCTCGTTGCCCATGATAACGGTATCGAGCACCGTTTCCTGATCGTATTTGAAGTGATCCTGCTCCAGTACGGAGATACGCTGTCCGGGCGTGACGGAGATCTCACCTGACGTGGTTTCAAGCTGTCCGCTCAGTATCTTCAGGAAAGTGGATTTTCCCGCGCCGTTTGCGCCTATCAGACCATAGCAGTTCCCTTCGGTGAATTTGATGTTTACATCCTCAAAAAGTGCTTTTTTTCCTACTCTGTAGGTGACATTGTTTGCAGCTATCAAAGAAATATCCTCCCTGTTTCCGTCTGGATTGTTCAACAGGATCCCGCCACATTATGACCTTTTGACCCTGACATCTTTTTGTATTATAATAAGATGTTAAAAAATGTGCAAGGAAACGAACGTTTCTTTCGGGGGAAAGGGTATGATCAATCTCAATGTTCAGATGCAGGTCATCGGGCTGGTGCTTGCGTTAATGATCATAATAATGAATTCCACGAGGAAAAAGATCGGTCTGATGGCGGATTTCTCTTTTGAACTGCTGTCTGTTTCCGTAGCTGTAAGCATCATTTTTGATATATGGTCCGTATATACCATCAACAAGGTCAATGACAGGGATATATCCGAGTCCTACAATATGTTCGTCTGCAAGACCTACATAGTCAGTCTGACACTGGTGGCTGCCATGGCGTTCTTTTACACCCTGACCGAGATCTACGGGGGAGCGGTGTTGAAAAAAAGCGGGCTCTTCGGATATTTGCTCCTTGAAATGCTGGCCATCCCGGCCATCTACGTGCTTCCGCTTGAATTCCATGTGGATGTAAGGAGCATCTATTCCTATGGTTATGCAACCGATATCGGTGCGGCGGTCGGACTTGTCTATCTGGCTTTGAGTTGTGTTTATATCGTCATCTTCAGAAAGAAGATCGATCACTCCCGCATAAATGCGATAGCCATATTCTGTCTGGCAATGACCATTGCTGCGGTCTTTCAGAATTTCAACCGGATTCATCTCATTGCCAGCGTCACCGTGGCAATAGGAATGGTGTATATCTACCTGAGACTTGAGGATCCCAGCAGCTATACGGACAAGGATACGGAGACCTTCAACGTCAAGGCTCTGGTCAAATATCTTGACGGTATCTACAGTGAGGGCAAGCAGGTATCCCTCATGAACCTGAACCTTGCGGGATCGCGCTTTTTTAAGGATGTTTACGGAGATGATGTCTTTCATAAGCTCATGAAGTCTCTTGTGACTTACCTTGAGGGCTCAAAAAAGAGGGCGGTGTTCAATACGGAGGAGATGGATTTCATCATCGTGTTTGACGGCAACGCCAGCTTTGAGAACGAGGTCTTTGCCATCAGGCAGGATCTGATGTCGCTGTGGAGCATAGATACCATCAAGGTTGAGCTCAATCCGACCATCATCACCTTCCCGAAGGAAAACATACCCTATACCTCGGCCGACGACGTGATCAGCACACTGAGGTTTTTTGCGACCGAGATGAAGGAGAACGGACGCAAGGATTACATGGTCATAGGTCCGAACGATATCAAGGAGAAGGAGCAGAGGGATATGCTTGAAAACATGCTCCTTGAGGCCATGGATAATAATAACATCGAGGTCTTCTACCAGCCCATATATGACCTGCGCACCGGAAAGATCTTTGGCGCCGAGGCACTTGCAAGGGTGAGGAATGCAAGCGGTGAATTCATAGTGAATGACGATATCATACCGGTGGCTGAAAGAAGCGGTATCATATTGCGCATGGGCTTCAGGATATTTGAGGGAGTATGCAGGTTCGTGAGCGAAAATCCCTTGAAAAAGCTCAAGATCAAAAAGATAACCGTCAATCTTTCCTCAGCCCAGTGTGTTCAGAGAAATTTTGCCGACGATATGATAGAGCTCATGAAAATGTACGATCTGGACGGCAGCAATTTCATTTTTGAGATAACCCAGAGTTCCGTATCGCTTTCAAAGGAAAGCCTCATGAGAAATCTGTACAGGCTCTCCTCCTACGGTGTGGAGATAGCCTCTGACCAGTTCGGAAAAAAAATGGCCGGCTTTGAGGAACTCACGGCTCTTCCCGTATCCATGGTAAAGATCGACAGGGATGTGCTCAGGACATGCTTTTCCGAGGATTCGGGTGAAATGGAAAAGGCGGGCTTTGCCCTGGTCGCACTTATTAAAAAGATGGGAAAAAAGGTTGCGGCCGTAGGAGTCGAGGATGAGCATATGGTGGAGGAACTCAAAAAGGTCAAGGTCCACTATGTGCAGGGCAGGTTCATGTCGGATGCGGTGGATGAGGAAACCTTTGTGAAGCTTTGTAAAGGAGAGGTCAAAAAGAATGAGCAGGGCTGATGAGATCTTCAGGGATATGTGCATCGACATACTGGAAAACGGCACCGACACGAAGGGCGAAAAGGTCAGACCTCACTGGGAGGACGGAACCAGCGCCTATACCATCAAGAAATTCGGCGT
>JAFSWJ010000064.1 GCA_017444545.1 Lachnospiraceae bacterium | reverse complement strand
GTGATTGATACATCTGTATCAATCACAGAACCGTCCCCCTGATTGACCCAGAACCGTCCCCCTGATTGACCCCTGATTGACCTGATACCCCATTTTTACTCCTCCGTGATCATATTCACGGGATCGAGGGTTTTGATCCTCCGTCCGAAAAATGCTGCCGTTGCCATGGCGATGCCTGTGATAATAAGTGCCGTCAGCACGTACGACGTGGGCAGTACGGAAAACACTGCCTTCCTGAAGCCAAAGATGGAAAAGGCCGACTTCATGAGATTCCTGCCGGATACGGGCGAAAGCACAAGACCTATGGCGATTCCGATGGCAATGGCGGGCATGTTTGAAAGCATGGTCTGGCGGATGAGCTGCCCCGAGGTATAGCCCAGTGCCTTTGATACCCCGAGGTTTCTCCACTCTCTTGTGATCTGCGCTCTTATTATGAGAGCCTCAACAAAGGCGACTATGAGTACGGTGAGGGCTGCTATAAAGACCGCAACTGCCTTCATTCCGGCAGAGACCACACCCGTGGTGCCCTTTGCGGCCTCCCTGTAATCAGTCACCTCCACATCCGGATACATCTCCTTGAATTCCTCCTCAAACTGCGCATAGGTCCTTCCCGGCTTCAGGTTTATCCAGATGCTGTATCCCTTCACAGGGGGCGCGACCCGCTCGTAGCCTGAGGTTGTGATGTAGGCCATCATGCCCATGTTGTTCATGGTCTGGCAGATGCCGCACACACGGAAGTCCTCCTCCTTGTCGCCGTTTTTGATGGTGACCCTGTCGCCGAACTTTGCGCCGAGAGTGTCCGCCGCAGCGGATGCCAGCATGATCTCGTTTTCGTTTACGGGCCAGCCGCCCTCCAGGATGCTGCCGCCCACGATATACCTCGTATCGGTGAACGCCCTGGTTGATATGCTTGCAACCCTCTTTCCCACGGTATAATTAAAGGAATACCAGGTATCTCCGTACACGGACTTCACCGTGCTCATGGCCTCTATGTTTTTCATCATGGTCTCGTTCCCGTCGGTCTCCGCGTCACAGTCAAACATCCCGGCAAGGTTCAAAAGCCCCACATCATCCCTTGCATAGGAATCCACCATGCCAAAGCCGATGACAGTCGAGATCGATAGTATCGCCATAATAAAAACGGTCCCCAGCTTGCTGCCGAACTTTCCGAAGGTCTCCTTGCATGCAAGGGTCAGGGGAACGGGCAGCGCGGTTTTTTCAAAGGAGAACACATTCTTTCTGCCGGCCTTTGCCGCAGCTCCGCCATGAAGTGCATCAAGCACCGTGGTCTTTTTGTATTCCCTTCCGAGGATCAAAGTCAGCATCGTCACCACAAGACAGATCCCAAAAAAGACACAAAAGGCCGTCAGGGGGTCAGGGCTCTGGTTCCAGGTCAGACCCAGGGTCGCAAGTATTATAGCACCTGCAGGCTTCTGGATGATCGCTCCCAGGATGATGCCTGCAATGCTTCCCAGTCCGGAAACCAGCAGCAGCTGGAACAAAAGAACTACCACAAGCTCGCGGACCGTATAGCCGGAAGCCTCCATTATGGCTGTGTTCTTCATATTGAGCATGATGAAATTTTTGACGGAAAAATGAATGATCACCAGCGCTATGACGAACATGATGAAGGCAAAGGCCAGTACTATGGCGATGAAGATCATGGGCAGTATCAGCGATGCCGTCTTCATGAGATCTGCAGGCAGAAAATTTGAGGATACCGTAAATCCCGGATGCGTCTTCACATATCCCAGACACCAGTCATTGAATTCATTGAAAAGATCGTCGCAAAGCTCGTTTCCCGTCTTGCCCGAAATCCTTGCCTGTTTTGAAAGATCCGTTCTGACCGCCAGACGTCTGAACGCCTTTTCGGGATTTTCAAATTCGATCCTGTTGTATAGTCTTTCAGACACAAAAATGAGATAGGTACCCATGTTCATGGGTGAGCAGTAGATGTTGTCCTCGTTAAAGCCTGCCACCTTCAGCCGGTAGATGTTGTCGCCGACCTTGAGTTCCAGGATATCTCCTATGGAATAGGAACTTGAAAGGGATACGGGTATCACCGCCTGGTCTCCGTGAAATCTCCCGGCTTCCACAGACATGGTCTGCAGTTTCCTTTCATCCTCATAGGATGAAATGTCAAAGGAATAGTCCGTCCAGGTCTTTTCTCCCTTGTGACGGAATTTTGCATAGCTGCTCAGGAATTTGTCGGATTCGTATCCTTTGCAGTTTGGATTGCCTTTTATTATCTCGGCAAGCTTGTTCTCGGCAGGCTCATTGTCGGAGATGAGGATCAAAATGTCGGATGCGTTTATCATCTCCATCACACTGTCCACGACCCTGCCCGTACCCACCAGAAAAGAAGCACTGATAAAGATCAGTGCCGCCGAGATCAGTGTCAGGATGAAAAAGGTGATCATGTCTCCCTTTTGCTTTCTGATATTGTTTTTTGCCAGAAAAAAATAACGGTACATCCTACCACCCCATATCCTGCAGAAATTCCTTCAGTCTCCTGTGGCGTTCCTTTGCCTTTTCAAGATCCGGATTGCTCTCATCCTTGTAGTTTCCCGCATAGGGCCCAAGCTCCACCTCATCGGAGATCACGCCGTCTGAAAGATAGATGATCCTGTTGCCCCTCTCCGCTGCCGCAAGGGTGTGGGTGACCATGACTATGCTCTGACCCTCTTCATTCAGGTCGGATAATATATCCAGCACGTTCTGCGTGTTCTGCGAATTGAGCGCTCCCGTGGGCTCATCCGCGTAGAGCACCTCGGGACTGTTGATGACTCCGCGCACAACGGCTACTCTTTGCTGCATTCCGCCCGACATCTGGGTCGGGAACTTATCGCAGTCTCCGTCCCCGATCTCAACCCTTCTTAAAAGCTCCCTGGCTCTTGCAGCAAGCTCTTTGCGGTTATTATGCCGCAAAAGCCCCACCACCATAATGTTGTCAAGGGCGCTCATGCTGTCGTTGAGGTAGTTTTGCTGGAAGACAAAGCCCACATGATCACGCCTGAAAAGAGCCAGCCTGTCGCTGTCAAAGTCTGCGATACCGGTTTCTTTGCCGTCTGCCGTCTCATATATGATGGTTCCCGAGGTCGGATGATCCATGCCGGAAAGGGCGTAGAGAAGGGTGCTCTTGCCGGATCCGGAGTTTCCCATGATCACGGTGAAATCTCCCTGATAGATCTCGATATCAAGGTTTTTGAGTACCTGCTGCTCAACATTTCCCGTTATGAAGGATTTGCAAAGATCCTTTGTATAGAGGATCCTCTTTTTCTGCGCCTGCATCACTTTGCCTTCACCTTCTGGCCGTCCTTCAGTTCCGCGCTTTCATCCCAGCCGACAATGTCGCCTTCTGCAAGACCTTCAAGGATCTCCGCCATATCGTCATTTTTTGCACCCACCTTCACAACGCGCTTTACGGCTTTATTATCCTCTATAATAAATACATAGTCGCTGTCATCCCCGCTGCAGAGCGCATCTGTCGGGATCTGCAGGGTGGAGGATACCATGGCTGTCATGACCTTTGTTTTTGACTCAATGCCAAGGATGATGTCATCGTCGGGCTCGTCAAGCTTCATCTCAACCCTGATGCCGGGGGTCGATCCGTCATCGCTGGTCTTTTTTTCTATCCTCGTCACACGGCAGGTGTAGTCCTTATTCTTGATATGGGCAGTGGCGGACTGGCCTTCCTCGATGTTGATGATGTCATACTTGTTCACGTAGCAGACGACTGCGGTGTCCGAAAGGGACTGTACCTGCACCAGCTCCTGGCCTTCAGTCACCTGACACCCCTCCGTTACCGAAAGCTTTGTCACCACTCCGTCAAATTCCGCCCTGATGCCCTTTGATGCGGTCTCGTAATCCTTGATCTTTGCCTCATTTTCAAGATCATCCAGCGCCTTGACGGCCTCGGTCTTTTCTTTTGCGCCCTGTGTCTGAATGCTTAACTGCGTGGAAGCCTTCTGGCTTTCCATGACGGATTTCTTTTCCCTGTAGGTCGTCATCAGAAACTCAAGGTAGTTGAGCTCCTCCTGTCTTTTGACTATCTCGGGATCATACTGCATGTCATACTGGTTTTTTGCGATCTCCTTCTGGATGTTGTCCCTTGCCTTTTGCACATCCTTTGGGTCGTCATCCTCGCCTACCGTACAGCAGGCCAGATCAGCCTGAAGCTGCGCGTTTCGTGCGGCAAATTCCGCCTGTCTGTCGGTGAGGATCTTTCTCGTCACCGTTATGACCGCCTCCGCATGATTTATCTGCGCCTCAAGCCCGGCTATGGAGTTTTTGGCTTCTCCCAAAAGATCCTCCATCCGCTCTCCGGTCTGGGTGCTGTCGTCATAGGTTCCCTGATCTATGGCTGCATCAAGCTGTGCCAGCGTCTGCTCCTTTACAAGCTCGTCGGTATCATATGAAACGAGCAGGTCACCCTTTTTGACAAGGTCTCCCTCCTTCACCTTCACCGAACCCACCCGGCCGTCTATCCTTGAAAAATACGTTCTCTCGTTCAGGCTTTCGACCTTGCCGTTCAGCTCCAGCTCACAATCAAGCTGACCTCTCTTTGCCGCCGCTGTTTTGATCGCGGTGCCCGCCATGGCGGTGACCGACACCCCGCCCGCAGCCACAGCCACGGCCAGCGCTATACATGTTCCTATTATAAATTTTCTGTGCTTCATCTCACTCTCCATCGTGTCACAGGGGACGGTTCTCTGTTACACCGGTATTTACGCGCGTTTCATGCAAAAAACATCCGTTTCTGTCACAGAGAACCGTCCCCCTGATACACCCCTTCAATCTCATTCTACGGATACATTTCCCACGCTTGACTTCACCTTGACATTGCCGATCTTTCCCTTGAGGGATATGTTTCCGAAATCGGTCTTGCAGCTGCCGGAATTGATGGTGGAATCATCCGCTTCTATATTGCCGGCATCGATCTTTGCCTCCAGGAAATCTATAACGCTGTCCCTTATTATGACGTTTCCCGCATCCAGGCTCAGGTCGGCCCTGTCTGCCGTCAGATCACTGATCTTCAGATTTCCCGCATCTGTCCTGATCTCAAAGCTGCCCACCTTCATTTCTTCTATTTCCATGTCACCGGCATCAGAATTTATAGTGAATTTCCCGGTATCAAAGGATCCGGCAGACACTCTGCCTGCGTCGAGGTTGATCGAAAAGCTGTCAAGCTTTGTTCCCTCCGGGACCGTTATCTCCACACTGGCACCCTTCCCCATATCAAAGGGAGAAAAGGGTCCCTTCAGCCTGCTCACAAATGAAAGCTTTCCTTTTTTCACCTCAACGACAGGCTTCATAGCATCGGGAAGCTTGTATTCCACCGAAAGGCGGTCTCCATCCTCAACGGTTATATCCGCCGCATCGACCTCTATGTAGATCTCATCAACCTCTTCGTCAAAGATCATGCTGTCAGAGATCATCTCCGATCTTTTGAAAAGTTTTCCTATTCCGTAGGCACGATCATAGGCTTCCCCTTCCGGGACCGTTTCCGCTCTCCTTATTAATCTGCCTCCTCCGAAAACGTGTATGAAAAGCCCCAACACTATCGCCACTATGGTCAGCAGGCTCATTACAGTTATGATCACTCTTGCCGCTGTGTTTTTCATTGTTCCCTCCTTTATTATCCGTATAATAAAACCCTTCAGTCATCGTATTTCCTGCAGTTGATGACCACTGCCCTGTGTGCTACGGCAGCTATCGGCCATATGATCCAGGTGAGGTTCCATCTGAAGGTCAGGAAGCTTGTGATGAGATAGAGGCTTGTGACCACGGGCCAGTAGCAGACAACAACTGTCTCGGCAGCCTTGCTGCGGTATTTCACAGTCTCCGGTGCCGGCTCGCCGTAGTTTCCGCTGATGGTCTTCACATCATTCAGGCGGAGGAGTATGTCAAAGCCTTTGCTTGCATTATTTGCGTAAACTATGAGGAATACTCCGATGCCCACGAGCAGGAACATGATCGCCGGTCCTATGGTTACTCTCGAGGTTGTTGCAAACAGCATGCAGGGAACCCAGCATACGATGCACAGGATCACTCCCAGTGTCACGCACAGGGCGCGGATCCCTTCAAAGCTCCTCCTTCTTTCCTTCACATAGGAGGCGGTGTTCATGTCGATGAAGCAAAGCTGCCTCCTGATGAATCTCCATTCGCTGTCCACGAAGCTGCTGTATACTATGAAGCCTACTCCCAGGGCTATGAACACAAACATGAATGCCGGTCCCGCAAGAACTAAATTCTCTGAACCTTCGGCAGAGAGTATCGGGCAGGCGACCGATGTGATACAGAGCATGACGCCCAAAGCCAGGAACAGCGCCTTTTTGATCCTGTTTGTGATATAGGATGTAGCCTCATCGCGGCTGATCTGCCTGCGGGGATGGATGCTTTCCGTATCGTGAAACTCCTGAACCTCTTTTGTCAGTCCCAGATCCTCGGCCAGATCCTCCAGGTTTCCAAATTCCGAGATCACGGTGCCTACTGCCGCATTCTCACTCTGTCCTCCGGCGATGAGCTCATTGTACTTGTCCTCCATCATCTGAAGGAGCTCTGCCCTGGCTCTCCTCACTTCGGGGGTATCAGGCATTCCTGCGAACATTGCTTCCAGATAATTTTTTATTGTTTCCATCTTCTTCTCCTTAATGTTCGATGAATCTCTCGACTACTTCCTTTGTCAGACCCCATTCGTCGCACTTTGCCCTGTAGTACTCTTTTCCCGCATCCGTTATCCTATAATAAGTGCGCTTCTTGCCGTTGCCTTCCGGATCCTGATCTGATGTGAATGATTCGATATGTCCGTTCTTTTCCATTCTCGTGAAAGCCGAGTAAAGCGTCGTTTCCTTGATCAGGTACTTCCCGTCCGAGATGTTCTTTATCTGCTTTGAGATCTCGTAGCCATAGGATGGCTCCTTTTCGAGAATGAAGAGGATCATCGTATCATTGTAGCCACGGATCACATCACTGCTGATCTCCATCATTACGATCCCTCCTGTTTACTTTGACTGTCGTTGCTTTGTCTGTCGTTGCTTCGCGTGTCGTGCTACGACTGTCGTACTATGTTTGCTGAAGTAAATATACTACGTCTGTCGTAGCGTGTCAACCCCTTTTTTAAATGTGACAGGGGGACTGTCCCCCTGTCACATTTTCTGTCATACCTTTCATTTCCTGTCCGGCAGGATGGGCTCCGTACACAAAAAAAGTGAAAAAAGGTAAAAATTTGACCAAACACGACAATCCCGCCCATCCGGATGCTCTCCAAACAACGGAACAAGAGAATAAAAGGAAAAAAATTGACCAAACACGGCAATCCCGCCCGGTTTTCGAAGGCAGAATCCCCAAAGCGGTTGACATAACTCGGGCGAAAAGGTAAAAAAATGTGACAGGGGGACTGTCCCCCTGTCACACAAAATAATAATTCAGCCTTTTTCGAGAGCGAGTGTTCTGGTGGTGAGATCGCAGACCTCGGAGGGTCCGAAGTACTGGATCGCTCCGGGATAGGTGAAGCAGGTCTTCACTGCCCATTCATCCCTGTGCTCTGCAAAATATTTGAAGGGCTTGCCGTCAAGCTCCACCAGAGCCTTACGGATGACGGGCTTGTCCTCTCCGTTCCTTCTTTCCATGTTCATCATCTTTGTGATGGGCATACCGCCTGCAACCCACTCCTCGGCGGGCTTTGAAAGATTCGAAACCTTTGAGAGATATCCCGTGTAGCCGTACTGTATCAGCATGAAGGCATTGTAGCCCAGTGAGTAGCAGTAGTCCGCATCAAAGTTTGAAGGGAAGGCGCATCTTCCTTCATAACCGAAGAAATGATGCTGGGCCGCGAACTTGCCCTTGTAGCTTCCCGCTGCCTTTCTTGCGGCAAGCTTGTCGGCAACAAGAGCCGAGAACAGCTTCTCCGACTCGATGAGCGAAACCTGCACGTTTCCGTGAGGGTCTCTTTCCAGGAAGAGCTGCTGCTGCACGAACTGCGGCAATATCTCAAACACTGCAAAAGCCTCTGCAGTCAGTCCTTTTTTAATAAAATCGTACTTTGCATCCCAGTCAGGCAGAGCGTTGAATTCCTCTGTCTTCTTTCCGGCCAGGAGCTCGTTGATCTGTGCGATGAGCATTGAGAATTCGGGAACGAACTCGACGATACCCTCGGGTATGATGGCCACACCGAAGTTCTCACCGTTATTGCCCCTCTTTTCAACTGCATCTGCTATATAATCGGCTATCGCGGAAAGTGACATCTTTTTTGCGGCAACCTCCTCACCCACAAGGCAGATATTTGCCTGTGTCTCGAGAGCGCACTCCAAAGCGACATGGGATGCGGAACGTCCCATGACCTTGATGAAATGCCAGTACTTCTTTGCGGAATTTGCATCTCTTTCGATGTTTCCGATGAGCTCGGAGTAGGTCTTTGTAGCCGTATCAAAACCGAAGGAGGTCTCTATATCCTCATTCTTCAGGTCTCCGTCGATGGTCTTGGGGCAGCCGATGACCTGCACGCCCGTATTGTTTGCAGCCATGTACTCGGCAAGCACTGCCGCATTGGTATTGGAATCATCACCGCCGATGATGACGATGGCTGTCAGTCCGTGCTTTTTTGCAACCTCGGTCACTACCTTGAACTGGTCCTCGGTCTCAAGCTTTGTACGGCCCGAGCCGATGATGTCAAAACCGCCGGTATTGCGGAACCTGTTGATATACTCATCATCAAATTCGATGAAGTCATCATCTATAAGTCCGGAAGGACCGCCCTTGAATCCCAAAAGCACATTGTCCTTGTCCGTTGCCTTGATGGCATCATAAAGACCGCAGACCACGTTGTGGCCTCCGGGAGCCTGTCCTCCGGAAAGGATCACGCCCACCACCTGCTTTTTGGAAGCTGATGTGTTGGTACCCTTTTCAAAGGTTATCTCATTTTTTCCATAGGTATTGGGAAAAAGTGCCTTGATCTTTTCCTGATCGGCTACGCTTTCGGTGGGTGCTCCGTCACGGACGCAGATCTCGCTGATGCCGTTTCTGAGCATTCCGGGAAGCTTCGGTTTGTAAGCATATCTTGCTGTCTGAAGAGGTGAAATATTCATGTTTTGTCTCCTTT
>JAFSWJ010000063.1 GCA_017444545.1 Lachnospiraceae bacterium | reverse complement strand
GATCATGACGGTGATCCTTGTCATAGCCGAGCCTGCAGTGGTAGGAATGCTCGAGGCCATATCGGCGGGCGACAAGGGCAGGATGATAGCAAACGCGCACTCCATCTTCAAGATATTCCAGGTTGTGATCCTGCTGCCGGTATCGTCGCTCATCGTGAAGCTGACGTATCTGGTGACTCCCGGAGAGGAGCAGGGTGTCGGCTACAGGGAGCAGTTCACTCTCATGTACATAGGGGAAAAGGTGGTCTTTTCACCGGCTACAGCTGTGATAGATGCAACGAGGGAGCTTGAGAGGATGGGCACCCTTGCAAGCGAAAACATAAACCGTGCCATGAACGCTCTTATTACACTGGATGAAGATGATATCAGGGAGGTTTATGAGGTCGAAAAGAACATCAACTACCTGAACCATGCCATAGTCAACTATCTGGTCAAGGTGGGGCAGATGAACCTGCCTGTGGACGACTCCAGACAGATAGGTGCGCTTTTCCACGTGGTAAATGATATAGAGCGTATCGGTGATCACGCCGAAAATGTGGCCGATGCGGCAAAGCAGAGGATCGAAAATGACATCAGCTTTTCACTGGAGGCCAGGAACGAGATGGGACGCCTCCTTGAGATGGTCAATACCATCATCAGATATGCCATGGAGGTATTTGCCGGAAATCCGGATATGGAGGACAAGCTCAAACAGGTGGAGGAGCTTGAGGACAGGATAGATGTGGAGGAGAGGAGCATCCAGGACAGGCATGTGGAAAGACTTGCCAAAAACGAGTGTTCACCCGAGGCGGGCATGCTGTTTTCGGATATCATCTCCGGACTTGAAAGAGTTGCGGATCACGCCACCAACATCGCATTTGCGATCAGGGATTCGGAGAGAGAGGATCTGAGCGTGAGGCAGGTGGCGGTGAAGTAAAGCATTTGAGGGGGTACATGAAGGTTATCACGCAGACAAAAGCCTTGTTTTTGCCGGGGTTCATAATCGCGATGACTTTTCTTTGGAGCCTTACGGTCTATGCCGGAGGAGCCGGTGTACTTCTGACTGCCGGAGCAGGCTCAAAGCTTGAGATGGGAACCTTTGATGTGGTGGCATCAAACGAGGTCATGGGACAGGCTTCCGCCGGCGCTTCCACCGGAATAGACGAGCAGGCCCTGAGAGAAGGGCAGATAGAGGAGACGATCGCAGGCTACAAAAACCTGGGTATCGCCGTGGTTGAAAACCACCTGAACGTGAGGGAGGCTCCCAACGAGGATTCGGATCTTGTAGGAAAGATGACAAGAAATGCGGGCTGCGAGATCCTGTCCGTTGATGACGGCTGGGCCCATATCAAGTCAGGCAAGGTGGACGGCTATGTGACCCTTGATTATCTGCTCACCGGAAATGAGGCAAAGGAGAGGGCAAGACAGGTCATCACCCTTGTTGCGACCGTCACGACCACCACATTGTTTGTCCGCGAGGAGCCTACAACGGATTCCTCCGTCATCACCATGGTGCCCATGGATGAGGAACTTGAGGTTCTTTCCGGGGAGGTGAACGATCCCTGGGTCAAGATAGCCATAGATGAGGATCAGGGTTATGTCAGTACCGATTTTGTGACCCTGTCGGAGCAGCTGGACAAGGCTGTCACCATGACAGAACTCCGCTACGGCATGGGAGTGTCGGACCTTCGTATCAACCTGGTCAATTATGCAAAGCAGTTTTTGGGCAACCGCTACGTATGGGGCGGAACATCGCTTACAAAGGGTGCCGACTGCTCGGGCTATGTCATGCAGATCTACAAGAAATACAATATCGGTCTGCCACGTACATCAAGAGAGCAGGCAAAGTGCGGTACCAAGATCGCAGGAGCCGATGCGAAGCCGGGAGATCTCTTCTTCTACGGCAAGGGCGGAGTGGTCAACCATGTCGCCATCTACATCGGCGGCGGACAGATCATCCATGCCTCCAACCCCCGCAGCGGCATCAAGATCTCCAACGCCTACTACCGTACCCCATACGCCATCCGCCGCGTCATCAAAGAATAGTGTATCAAGGGGACGGTTCTCTGTTACAAATTATGTAAACTGCGCGCCTTCAACAGCTGCACCCGGGATCGAAGCACCAGGGACGTATCAAGGGGACGGTTCTCTGTTGCAAATTATGTAAACTACGCGCCTTCAACAGCTTCGCCCGTGATCGAAGCACCAGGGACGGGCGGAAATAGTGAAATCAATGTAAATATTCCCTTTTTCAACAGCTGCACCCGGGATCGAAGCACCAGGGACAGGCGGAAAAAGTGAAATGAAAAGATGAATGAAAAGATGAAAATGCCCGCAGTTGACTATTTATGCACTGCTGTGGTAATATATGGAATGTTGTGTCGGCTGCCCAGTATGCGGCATCTCAAAGCCCTTAGCTTAGCAGTTCGAGAAACCAGTATAAATACAAAGGAGACAAAGCAATGATAACAAAGGAAAAAAAGACAGAGATCATCGAGAAGTACGCAAAAAAGCCCGGTGACACGGGTTCACCCGAGGTGCAGATCGCGATACTTACGGAGCGCATCAGGGAACTGACCGAACACTTAAAGGAAAATAATAATGACCACCACTCAAGACGAGGTCTTTTGAAGATGGTCGGACAGAGGCGAGGCCTCCTTGATTATCTCAAAAAGAAGGATATCGAGAGATACAGAAGCATCATCGAAAAGCTCGGCATCAGAAAGTAAGAGATCATATTCAGGGCGGAACGGTATAGTTCCGCCCTGTTTAAGATAAAGAAGACGAAGAAGAAGAGAAGAAAAGAAGAAGGAAGGAATAAAAATGTCAGATTACAGAACGTATTCAATGGAACTTGCAGGCAAGACCCTTTCGGTCGATATCGGAAGAGTTGGAAAACAGGCAAACGGCTGCGCATTCATGCACTACGGCGAGACAACGGTGCTCTGCACTGCGACCGCATCAAAACAGCCCAGGGAAGGTATTGATTTCTTCCCGCTTTCGGTGGAGTACGAGGAGAAATTCTACTCGGCCGGAAAAATGCCCGGAGGATTTAATAAAAGAGAGGGAAAGGCCTCAGAAAACGCCGTACTGACCTCACGTGTCATCGACCGTCCCATGAGACCCCTTTTCCCAAAGGATTACAGAAATGATGTTACACTTGATGCGATGGTCATGTCGGTCGATCCCCAGGCCCGCCCCGAGCTTGTGGGTATGCTGGGATGCGCACTTGCGACCACCATATCGGACATTCCGTTTGACGGCCCCTGCGCCATGACACAGATCGGCATGCAGGACGGAAAGTTCATCGTCAATCCCGACCAGGCAACCTGGGACAAGGGTGACATGAGGCTTACGGTGGCGTCTGTCGGACAGAAGGTCATCATGATCGAGGCAGGCTGCAACGAGATACCCGATGACAAGATGCTTGAAGCCATCTACACCGCTCACGAAGTGAACCTGAAGGTTATCGAGTTCTTCAAAGAGATCGCGGCAAAGGAGGGAAAACCCAAGCACGAGTATGTCAGCTGCGCCGTTCCCGAGGAGTTGTTTAATAAGATCAAAGAGATCGTTCCTCCCGAAGAGATGGAAAAGGCAACCTTCAATGATGACAAACAGGCCAGGGAGGAGGCTGTTGACGCAGTTACAGCAAGAGTTCAGGAGGCTCTTGCAGATAATGAGGAATGGGCTCCCATCATCGGAGAGGCCATGTACCAGTATCAGAAAAAGACCGTCAGAAAGATGATCCTGAAGGATCACAAGAGACCTGACGGAAGGGATATCAAGCAGATCAGACCCCTTGCGGCAGAGGTCGACATCATCCCCAGGGTTCACGGCTCAGCCATGTTTACCAGAGGACAGACACAGATCTGCGATGTCATCACGCTGGCACCCCTTTCCGAAAAGCAAAAGGTTGACGGACTTGATGAGAACATCACGGAAAAGAGATACATTCACCAGTACAACTTCCCTTCATACTCTGTAGGAGAGACCAAGGTCTCAAGAGGACCGGGAAGGCGTGAGATCGGACATGGAGCACTGGCAGAGCGTGCTATGCTTCCCGTACTTCCTTCTGAGGCAGAGTTCCCCTATGCCATCCGCGCGGTATCCGAGACCTTTGAGTCAAACGGATCAACCTCACAGGCATCCATCTGTGCTTCAAGCATGGCACTCATGGCAGCAGGCGTGCCGGTGAAGGATCAGGTCGCAGGAATTTCCTGCGGACTTGTTACAGGAGACACTGATGATGATTTTATCGTCCTGACAGATATCCAG
>JAFSWJ010000062.1 GCA_017444545.1 Lachnospiraceae bacterium | reverse complement strand
TATCCTTGTCCTTTTCGGGACAATATCCAGCCACGCTGTCAGAGGATACGGCAAAGGCGTACACATCATAGCTTTTTTCGGATGTGGTTATGACGCTGTCATAAAAACAGATGCCCTCAGCCATGCTTTCGCAGTCCCTGAAAAACTCTTCATCTCCTCCTTTGTGGATCATGAACATGATGAAGGATACGCATCTCATTGATGCAGGTATGCATACGACTATGGCTGTGATGGAAAACATGGTGGCATAGCCGGGATACCTGAACTTTCCGGCAAAAAAAATGAGAAGGGCTATCGCAAAAAGGACGATGGTGTGCACTATCGTCTTTTTTCTCATGGCTTTGATATATCCGAAGGTACCCTTTTTTGTGCTGCCTTTCATCTATGCTTCCTTCCAGAAATACAGGAAAAGTGAGTGCGGGAGGACCTTTGTAAAGAACCTGAAGATATTCATGGCTGCCGAATAGACCGACACCTCTCTTTTGGCCCTGCTGTCCTTCAATGCTTTTTCGACAACTGCTGCAGGCCTGACCATGGCCAGCTTTTTGTAGGCCGCGATGCTGTGATGCTTTTCGGCTATCTCAAAAAACTCTGTTGCAACCGGACCGGGACATACTGCAGTGACGGCAATGCCGCGCCCTTTCAGTTCCTTTCTGAGTGCTCTTGAAAAGCTTAAAACATAGGACTTGGTTGCAGCATATACCGCAAATTCAGGCTGGGGCAGAAAGGCTGCCGCAGACGCAAAATTTATTATCCTGGAATTTTTTTCCATATAGGGCAGACAGATCTTGGTAAAGGCTGTCAGTGCCCTGCAGTTTAGATCTATCATTGAAAGCTCATCATCATAGCTTTCATCATCAAACCGGCCTATGACACCGTTTCCGGCAGCATTTACAAGCATCCTTATATGGGGCTTGACCTCGCGGAAGGCATCGATGAGGGCATCCACGTGGGCATCATTTGTTATATCCATGGCTATGGGACGGATCAGTGCGTTTCCTTTGCAGTCCGCAACTTCCCGAAGCCTGTCAAGACGCCTTGCTATGATCCAGATCTCATCAAGCTTTGTATATGCCTTATTCAGCTGTCTGACACATTCGGCGCCCATTCCCGATGATGCGCCGGTGACTATGGCTATGTTCATATCATTGCTTCATATTCTCCAGAATACGGAGAAAGAAATCCCATGTTTTCTGTACCGAGGTGATCGACAGCTTTTCCTTTGGCGTATGTGCACCGTTTATCTGCGGACCAAAGGATATGACATCCACCGGCTTCAGGGCGTGATAGATCACACCGCACTCAAGACCTGCATGTATGCCTTTTATCACGGGATTGTACCCGAAAAGCTCTTTGTATATATCGGAGGAAAGCTTCATGAGCTTTGAATCCTCATTAAATTCCCATGCGGGATAATCTCCCTTTACCTCATAGGTGCCGCCTATCCCCTCTGCCAGGAATTTCAATTTGTCGGAGAGTGCGTATTTTTCGCTGGAGACACTGCTTCGAAGGGAAGCCTCAAGAGTGAAATGATCGTCTCGCAATCTCATGATGCCGAAATTTAATGAGGTCTTTACAAGACCTTTTTGTTTTTCGTCCACGCACATATTCTGGACACCGTCCGGAACGGTGTTCATCAGAAAGATCATCCTGCTCTGAAGTCTTGGCTTTACCACGTTTTCTGTTGATTCTCCCAGACACTCGCAGTAGATCATCATGTTTTTCTCATTTGCTGAGAACTCGTTTTTGATGGTCTTTTCAAATTCCTCAATGAGCATCTCAAAATCCTTTGAATGTGCGGGCGAAACGATCAATCTGCAGTTCGCCTCGCGGGGAATGGCATTGTCCATCAGCCCGCCCTGCAGCTTTGAGATATGAAAGGCGGTTTTTGTACTGAGGAAATGAAGGAGCCTTCC
>JAFSWJ010000061.1 GCA_017444545.1 Lachnospiraceae bacterium | reverse complement strand
TCCGGGCAGAGGTCTTGTGACATCACCTATGCCCAGTCTGATCACCTTTTTTTCAGGATGGGCCGCCGTATATTCGCTGACCTTTTTTCCTATGGTCGAAAAAAGGTAGCTGCCCTGAAGCTTTGAATAATTGCTGTTTACCCTTACCATGTCATTATCCTTTCACATATATTTATCCCGATATAACGAATTACTCCGTTTCTTCGAAACTTCCGTAATTCTGCGAACATCCGGAATCCGCTGATCTGCTTCGCAGATCGCTTCTTCCTCATGTTCGGCGGGTCTGCAGGGTCAAAACCTGATATCCGGAGCGCTCCGCACTTCGTGCTCTCACGCTCCTCCCCCCATCTCGCACTTTCGTGGGGATGGCGCCCCACTTCGCGCTCGATGTTCGGCGAGTCTGCAAGCCAAAACCCTGCTTGTGCAAGCACAGCCGGGTTTCGGCCTTCAGACCCTTTCATATCAGATGTTCGTATATCCCACAAGCGAAACATCAACCGCTGCCGCAGCAGCTCTTCCTTCCGCTATGGCCCAGACCACAAGGGACTGTCCCCTGTGCATATCGCCTGCAGCAAAGATCTTTTCCTTTGATGTCTGATAACCTTCGGTTTCCGTATCCACATTACCCCTGGCGTTAACCTTTACATCAAAGGCCGAGGTCACATATTCCTCACTTCCGAGAAACCCTGCAGCGATGAGCACCAGATCTGCGGGAAGTTCATCCTCCGTGCCCTTCACCGGCTCAAAGCTGAACCTGCCGTCCTTTCCGGTCTTTCTTTCAAGCTGCACCGTCTTCACGGCAGCAAGCTTTCCCGCATCATCCTTTACAAACTCAGTCACCGTTGTTGAAAAGATCCTTGGATCCTTTCCAAAAAGATATATGGCTTCCTCCTGACCGTAATCAGTCTTCAGGACCTTTGGCCACTCGGGCCAGGGATTTGAAGCAGTCCTTTCCTCCGGGGCCTTCGGCATCATCTCGATCTGGGTGACACCTGCGGCACCGAGCCTGATGGCAGTTCCAACGCAGTCATTTCCCGTATCTCCTCCGCCGATGACCACAACCCTTTTTCCGGAAAGACTTCCGAAGGAAAAATCCTTTGAGGTCTTTACCTTTGCATAATCATAACCCAGGTCCATTACCTTTTTGCTCACTTCCTTCAGGAAGGGCACAGCAAACATTATACCATCCGCATCCCTTCCCGGAGCATTGATATCCCTGGGCTTTGAGGCGCCGCAGCAAAGGATCACCCTGTCAAAAGCATCTTCCAGTTCCTTTGCGGATATGTCAGTACCGACGTTTGTATTACACTTAAATTCGATGCCGCTTTTTTTCATGATATCGATACGACGGTCCACCACTCTTTTGTCAAGCTTCATGTTTGGGATACCGTAGCGCAAAAGTCCACCGGGCCTGTCGGATCTTTCAAAGACGGTGACGCTGTGTCCCCTCCTGTTTAAAAGCTGTGCGCAGGCAAGTCCGGAAGGACCGCTTCCTATGACAGCCACCTTTTTTCCAGTCCGCACCTTTGGCTCTCCCTCATCCACAAGACCATGTTCAAAGGCATATTCTATGATATCCTTTTCATTATCCTTTGTGGTCACGGCTTCGGCAATATGTCCGCAGGTACAGGCCGCTTCACAAAGTGCCGGGCAGACCCTGCCCGTAAACTCCGGAAAGCTGTGGGTCTTTGAAAGCCTGCGGTAAGCCTCTTTGAAATTTCCTTGATATACAAGTTCATTTGTTTCAGGCACCAGATTGTGCAAAGGACATCCCGAAGCCATACCCGATATCATCACTCCCGCCTGGCAGAAGGGTACACCGCAGGACATGCATCTTGCCGCCTGCTTTTGTCTTTCGGCTACCGGAAGTGATCTGTGAAATTCATCAAAATTTTTTATTCTTTCGGAAGGCTGTATCAGATCCGTTTCGTGCCTGTCATATTCCATGAAACCGGTAGGCTTTCCCATCTCACTTTTCCTCCTTTGCACCGGACTTTTCCATCACCCGTTTATACTCTTCCGGGATTATCTTCTTGAACTTTTTCATACTCTCATCAAAATGATCGAGTATCAGCTTTGCCTTGACGGAGCCCGTGTACTCAAGATGTGCCTCCAGAAGACCCCTGATGATCTTCACATCCTCCTCTTCCACGACGTTTTCCATCAGCACCAGCTCCCTGTTGAGATTTCTGTAGAGAGTGCTCTGCTCGTCAAGCACATAGGCGATGCCTCCGCTCATTCCCGCAGCAAAATTTTTTCCGACGGATCCGAGGATCACGCAGACGCCGCCGGTCATATATTCAAGTCCGTGCTCGCCGACTCCCTCAACGACGCTTTTGGCCCCGGAATTTCTGACGCAGAATCTCTCCCCGGCCATGCCCGCGATATAGGCTTCACCGCTGGTCGCACCGTAGAGTGCCACATTGCCGATGATGATATTGTTCTCGGCATCATAACCCGCATCCTTTGGCGCCCTGACCACAAGGGTACCGCCCGACAGCCCCTTTCCGAAGTAATCATTTGCGTCTCCCTCAAGCTTTATGGTCTCACCCTGCGGAATGAAGGCTCCGAAACTCTGTCCGCCCGAGCCCGTGCATTCTATGGTGATGCTGTCCTTTTCAAGCCCCTCGTGGTGGTTTTTTGTAATAAAAGCGCCTATCATCGTGCCGAAAGCCCTGTCCGTATTTTTGACATCGTACTTTACGGTTGCCACATTTCCCGCCTCTATCGCCTTTCTGATCCCGTTTTTTCCTGACATGAGCTTTGAATCTGCCCGTGTGTCAAGGCTGAAATCATAGGCCTCCTTTTTTTCATAAGCTTTTCCTATCGGAATGCTCTCACCCAGGATCCCCGACAGATCTATCTTTGAGGCAGCTCCCGAAAGCTCATCCTTTTTCTTTAAAAGATCATATCTCCCCACCAGCTCGTCAACACTTCTGACTCCAAGCTTTGCCATGTATTCACGAAGCTCCTCGGCGATGAAGAGCATGAAGTTTTCAACGTATTCCGGCTTGCCTGTAAACTTTTTCCGAAGTTCCGGATTCTGGGTCGCTATACCCATCGGGCAGGTATCCAGATTGCACACCCTCATCATCACACAGCCAAGGGTTACAAGAGGAGCCGTTGCAAAGCCGAATTCCTCTGCGCCCAGTATCGCTGCTATGGCAACATCCCTGCCGCTCATGAGCTTTCCGTCAGTCTCAAGAACCACCATGTCACGAAGTCCGTTCATGGTGAGAGTCTGATGGGTCTCGGCAAGTCCCAGCTCCCAGGGAAGTCCCGCATTGTGAATGGAGCTGATGGGCGCTGCACCGGTGCCGCCGTCGTAACCCGATATCAGTATGACTCCGGCTCCCGCCTTTGCAACTCCCGCAGCTATGGTTCCCACACCCGCCTCTGAAACCAGCTTGACCGAGATGCGGGCATCCTTATTGGCACACTTCAAGTCATAGATCAGCTGTGCCAGATCCTCTATTGAATAGATGTCATGATGCGGCGGCGGTGAAATGAGGCTCACACCCGGAGTCGAATGCCTGGTCTTTGCGATCCAGGGGTAAACCTTTTTGCCCGGCAGATGTCCGCCCTCCCCGGGCTTTGCGCCCTGGGCCATCTTGATCTGGATCTCACGCGCACTCTGAAGATATCTGGAGGTCACGCCGAAACGCCCCGAGGCCACCTGCTTGATGGCAGAGCTTCTGTCATCCTTTGTCCCCGCACTTTCAAGTCTCTCATCGCTCTCGCCGCCCTCGCCGCTGTTTGATCTGCCGTGAAGTCTGTTCATGGCAACAGCCAGCGCCGTATGGGCTTCCTCGGAGATGGAGCCGTAGGACATGGCTCCGGTCTTGAACCTTTTTACTATATCTCTGGCACTTTCAACCTCATCGATATCAAGAGGTTTTTTTGCATAATTAAAACCAAAGATGCTCCGAAGGTAACCGGTCTCCTCCCGGTCAACCATGGCGGTATACTGTTTGAATTTTTCGTAGTCTCCGGTGGAGGTCGAAAGCTGGAGCATGTGGATGGTCTGCGGGTTATATCTGTGCTTTTCTCCCTGTGCCCTCATCTTGTGAAAGCCCGTGGAATCAAGGGACAGGTCCGTTTCAAGCCCCAGCGGATCAAAAGCCCTTGAATGCTGGGCGTCCGTGGCATGTGCGATGTCAGCCAGATCTATGCCTCCGATCCTTGAAACCGTGCCGGTGAAATACCTGTCGATCACCGACTGCGAAACTCCCAGAGCCTCAAAGATCCTGCTGCCCTGATAGGACTGGATGGTGGATATACCCATCTTTGATGCGATACGTACGATCCCGTCAAGCACCGCCCTGTCATAATCAGAGACTGCCGCATAATAGTCCTTTTCAAGTATGCCCTCATCTATGAGCTGCTTTATTGTCGCATGGGCAAGATAGGGATTAACCGCACAAGCTCCAAAGCCCAGAAGGGTTGCAAAATGATGCACATCCCTCGGTTCTCCCGTTTCCATAATAAGAGACATGGCCATGCATTTTTTCGTCCTGACCAGATAATTATGAACCGCTGAAACACAAAGCAGGGACGGCACCGCCATATGGTTTTCATCCACTCCCCTGTCTGAAAGTATGAGTATGTTCGCCCCGTTCCTGTAGGCCCTGTCAACCTCGACAAAAAGATTGTCCATGGCCCGGTCAAGAGAAGTTCCCTTGTAATAAAGCGTGGATACCTTTGCTGCGTTCAGTCCTTTTTTGTTCAGATGGGATATCTTTAAAAGATCCAGATCCGAAAGGATGGGGTTGTTGATCTTTAACACATTGCAGTTTAACGGATCCTCCGAAAGCAGATCCCCGTTCCTGCCCGCATAAACGCAGGTGGCAGTAACTATCCTTTCCCTCACCGCATCGATGGGAGGATTTGTGACCTGCGCAAAAAGCTGTTTGAAATAATCAAAGAGGGGCCGGTATTTTCCCGAAAGAACGGCAAGCGGCGTATCCACACCCATGGAGCCAATTTCCTCGCTTCCCGTAAGTGCCATGGTACGTATCCTTTCACGGCATTCCTCATAGGAATAACCAAAGGCCCTGTGAAGCTTTGCAAGCATCACCTCATCATAGGACATAACAGATTCGTTGGGGATCCTGATATCGGAAAGCTTCACGAGGTTTGAATCAAGCCATTCACCGTAGGGCTCCTTCACCGAATATCTGTCCTTGATCTCGCGGTCGCTGTAGATCTTTCCCGTTCTGGTGTCAGCCATTATCATCTTGCCGGGATAAAGACAACCCTTTTCCCTGATCTTTGATTCATCAACGGAAAGGACGCCAACCTCCGATGACAATATCAGCCTGCCGTCATCGAGGATGTAATATCTTGAAGGACGGAGTCCGTTACGGTCAAGGATGGCAGCCATCACATCACCGTCTGAAAGCATGATGGACGCGGGACCGTCCCAGGGCTCCATCATGGTGGCATAATACTGATAGAAATCTCTTTCCTCCACCGAAAGAGTGTCATTGTTTTCCCATGGCTCGGGTACCAGGATCATGGCCGCAAGAGCCGGATCCATCCCTCCCATGACGAGAAACTCAAGGGTATTGTCAAGCATCGCGGAATCAGAGCCTTCCGCTGATATGACGGGAAATACCTTTGTCAGCTCCTCTTCGGAAAAATTGCCGGTGCTGATGGTCTCCTCCCTTGCAAGCATCTTGTCCCTGTTTCCGCGGATGGTATTGATCTCTCCGTTATGCACGATGAATCTGTTGGGATGGGCACGCAGCCAGCTTGGAACCGTATTGGTGGAAAACCTTGAATGCACCATGGCTATGGCGGACTCAAAGCCGGGATCGCGCAGATCCTCAAAGAAGGTACGAAGCTGTCCCACAAGAAACATTCCCTTGTAAACGATGGTCCTGCAGGATAATGAAGCCACATAGGTATCCTCGTTTGAATGCTCAAACACGCGTCTCGCCACATAGAGCTTTCTGTCAAAATCTATATCCTTTTCTAGACCTTCAGGTCTTTCAATGAAGCACTGCATGATGACGGGACATGAATCAAGAGCACGTTTTCCCAGCACCTTCCGGTCTGTGGGAACGCTCCTCCATCCGAGGAACTTCAGGCCTTCCTTTTTGACGATGATCTCAAACATCTTCATGGCCTGCATCCTTTGAAGCTCACCCTGCGGGAAAAAGAACATTCCCGCACCGTAGGATCTGTCCTTGCCAAGCTTTATCCCGGTCTTTTCACAGGCTTTCTTAAAGAAGGTATGGGGTATCTGTGTCATGATACCGACACCGTCACCGGTCTCGCCCTTTGCATCCTTTCCCGCCCGGTGCTCGAGATTTTCAACTATTGACAGAGCATCGCTTACCACGGAATGGCTCTTTTTCCCATATATGTTTATGATGGCTCCCACGCCGCAGTTGTCATGTTCAAAACAAGGTTCGTACAAAGTTTTCATCTTTCCACCTGTTTCTACCTTTCTTCTTTTTTTAACGCTGCTTTGATCAGACCTGAAAACAGCGGATGAGGCATATCGGGTCTCGACCTGAATTCGGGATGCGCCTGGGTTGCAACAAAAAACGGATGATCCGAAAGTTCTATCATCTCCACGATCTTTTTGTCCGGAGAAAGGCCGGACAGCACCATGCCGTTTTCTTTCAGGACTTCCCTGTAATCATTGTTGACCTCATATCTGTGGTGGTGCCTTTCGCTGATATTTTTCTTTCCGTAGAGCTCAAAGGCTTTTGTTCCCTCCACAAGTTCACAGGGATAGGCACCAAGCCTTAAGGTCCCACCGATATCCTCCAGTTTTTCCTTGTCAGGCAGGATATGTATGACGGGATTTTTTGTATCCTCACTAAACTCGGATGAGGCCGCATCCTTTATGCCGCACTTATTCCTTGCAAATTCCACTATGGCAAGCTGCATGCCAAGGCAGATCCCAAGGAAGGGTATATCGTTTTTTCTTGCATATCCCGCAGCCACGATCTTTCCCTCGATCCCGCGGCTGCCAAAGCCTCCGGGAACTATGATGCCGTCCACATCATCAAGAAAGCTCTCAGCGCTTTCCTCAGTGATATCCTCGGATTCGATCCATTTGATCGAAACCTCCGTCCTGTTTGCTATGCCTCCGTGCCGGAGCGCTTCCGCCACTGAAAGGTAGGCATCATGCAGTGCCACATATTTCCCGACTATGGCGATGGTGACCCTGTGGAGAGGATTTTTGTGATCCTCCACAAGCTTTCTCCAGGCAGTCAGATCAGGCTTTACCTGCGGCAGATCAAGGACCTCGCACACCGCTCCCGCAAGGTTTTCATCCTCAAGCATGAGAGGCACCTCATAAAGCAGGGATGCATCCAGATTCTGCAGGACATTTTCAGGCTTCACATTGCAAAAGAGAGCGATCTTTTCACGCATGCTCTTTTCAACGGGATAATCAGAACGGCACACGATGATGTCGGGCCAAAGACCCATGCTCTGCAGCGTCTTCACGCTCATCTGTGTGGGCTTTGTCTTTAACTCTCCCGAAGCCTTCAGATAGGGGATCAGTGTCACATGGATGAGGACCGAATTGTTCATCCCGATCTCGGTCCGAAACTGTCTGATGGCTTCGAGAAAGGGCTGGCTTTCGATATCACCCACCGTGCCTCCGATCTCTATGATCGAAACGGTTTCCTCATCAGGGGTTGCAGCCTGGTGAAATCTGTTTTTGATCTCGTTTGTGATATGTGGGATGACCTGGACTGTTCCTCCGCCGTAGTCACCGTGACGCTCTCTTGAAAGGACTGTCTGATAGATCTTTCCGGTAGTAACGTTTGAGTTTTTTCCCAGGGATTCGTTTATGAACCTTTCATAATGTCCCAGGTCCAGATCTGTCTCCGTGCCGTCATCCGTCACAAAGACCTCTCCGTGCTGGATAGGGTTCATGGTACCGGGATCCACATTTATGTAGGGATCAAATTTCTGCATCGTCACGTTAAAGCCTCTGGCCTTTAAAAGCCTTCCCAGGGATGCTGCGGTTATCCCCTTTCCAAGTCCCGATACAACTCCTCCTGTTACAAATACATACTTGACCATGATCACCTCAAAACATTCATATTGCTCTTATTTCCCGCTGTCTCCGTAGTTTGAGAGCACTCTTGCGGACGGGTCGTTTACGTCGCACCCCTCCCAGTTTTTATTAGGCATCCAGAAATCCTTCACCATCTCCGACTGCCCCGGATAATGCTTTTCAAATATCTGCCTGTAAAGAAGGGATTCCTTTGTAAAAGGTCTTGCATGGGTGTAATCCTTTGCAGCCTCCTCAAACTCTTCATCCGTATATTTTTGCTTGGCGTATTCCTTTAAATGATCCACGAGGGAATGCCCAACCGCATCGGAAAAAGCCGCCTTCTCTCTCATGAGGATGTCATATGGTAGATAATCTCCTTCAAAGGCGTGGCGGAGAAGATACTTGCCTTTATTATATTTGTTCAATTTCATCTCCGGATCGATGCTCATGACATACTCAACAAATTCAAGATCCCCGAAGGGAACCCTGGCTTCGATGGAATTTGAAGAAATGCACCTGTCGGCGCGGAGCACATCATACATATGAAGCTCCTTCACCCTTTTTTCCGACTCCTCCTGAAAGGCTGCAGCATCCGGAGCAAAGTCCGTATACTTGTAGCCGAAAAGCTCATCCGAAATCTCACCTGTCATGAGGACCCTGACATCCGTCTGCTCGTGGATGGCCTTGCACAAAAGGTACATTCCCATGCTGGCCCTGATGGTGGTGATGTCATAGGTGCCCAGAACGTTTATGACCTCGTCAAGAGAGGAGATCACATCATCCTTTGTGATGATCACCTCGGTATGGTCGCTTCCGATATAGTCTGCAACCTGCTTTGCGTATTTGAGATCGATGGCATCGGTCTCCATTCCGATGGCAAAGGTTTTGATGGGCTTTTTGAGAAGCTTTGCGGATACCGCGCAGACAAGGGAACTGTCGAGGCCGCCGCTGAGCAGAAAGCCAAGGGGCGCATCCGAATCAAGTCTTTTTTCGATCCCGGCCACCAGCTTTTCATGGATGTTTTTGCAGACGGTTTCGATATCATCCTTTACGACCGTTTTCACCTGTGTCATATCCCTGTACTGCCTGAAGACACCGTCGGCATAGAAGTACCCGGGAGGGAAGGGCATGATCATATCCACAAGTCCCGTCAGGTTTTTTGCCTCACTTGCAAAGACGATCTCCCCGTCAGATGTATAGCCATAATAAAGGGGCCTGATGCCTATGGGATCTCTTGCTGCAACCAGATCATTTTTTGATCCGTCATAGATGATGCAGGCAAACTCCGCATCAAGCTTTGCAAACATATCCGTGCCGTATCTTTCATAAAGCGGCAGCAGGATCTCGCAGTCGGAATCGCTTTTAAATGTGTATTCCTTTTCAAGCTTTTCCTTTATCTTCCGGAAGCCGTATATCTCTCCGTTGCATACGATGGCATTTCTGCCAAGCTCAAAGGGCTGCATGCCCTCTTCCGAAAGCCCCATAATGGCAAGTCTTTCAAAGCCCAGCATTGCATCACCGTATCTGATGATCTTTTGCATGTCCGGTCCCCTCGACTGCGTTTTGTCAAAATGATCCTTAAATTCCTTCGGATCGATGCCATATCCTTTGTATCCCATTATCGAGCACATATCAAAACTCCTTTAAACGACGAAAAAGGCGCCCCGGACTCATGTCCAAAGCGCCTTTGCTTTTATGTCTCGTAACTATAAACTCATTATCCTCATTTGTCAATAGGCATATTTGTGGGACAGGGGACGTTTCTCTGTCCCACTTTTATGACAACCATTTCAAGCAAAATCTTTCAATATATCATCATTTAACAGATTTACATAAAGTTGGGACGGAGATACGTCCCCTGTCCCATGTATTATTTCAAAATTTGAACAATATTATTTTATTTTATACTTGAATGTTGCACTTTTTCCTGTTCCATCAAGGGCTTTCATAGTAAAGGTCACATTTCCTTTTTTATTGTTAATTAAAGGTACAACACAAACGGGTACTCCGTTATCGTCATTTACAATTTTAATTGAACCGATCCTGGGATTACTGCTTGTAACAGCAGGCAGTATAAGGGAATCTGTCAGAACTTCTATCGCCAGATAAAATGGATTACCTGCTTCATCTTTTACCACCTCATA
>JAFSWJ010000060.1 GCA_017444545.1 Lachnospiraceae bacterium | reverse complement strand
TCTCCTATCACGACCTCATTTTTTTTCGGATCTATCCCTGTCACGTAGACATGCTTTCCCATGGGAAGTCCAAGACCTCTCCTCTGCCCTACGGTATAGCGGGTTATCCCCTTGTGCCTTCCAAGTACCTGTCCGTCTGCGGTCACAAAGTTTCCGGGGCCCGGAACCTCTATCCCCGGATACCGTTCTATGAAACCTGCATAATCATTATCCTCGATGAAGCAGATCTCCTGGCTGTCAGGCTTGTCAAAAACCGGAAGTCCTTCACTTTTTGCGATGCTCCTGACAGTCTCCTTGTCATAGTCACCTATGGGCATGAGAGTATGCGAAAGCTGATCCTGGGTCAGACTGTAAAGAGCATAGGTCTGGTCCTTTCCGGAAGTCTTTGACCGGCACACCGCATATCTTCCGTTTGAAAGTTTTCCGATCCTGGCATAATGACCGGTCGCTATGTAGTCCGCTCCGTTTTCAAGAGCCCATTTCAGCAGTGATTCCCATTTGACATATCTGTTGCAGACAATGCAGGGATTCGGCGTCCTGCCCTTCAGATATTCACTCACAAAGTTTTCGATCACCTTTTCCCTGAAGACATCCCTGAAATTTATGACCCTGTGCTCTATGCCGATGATATCGCATACTTTCCCGGCATCATCCACCGCTGTCAGAGAACAGCAGCCATCGCTCCTGGCAATGTCATAAAGTGCCTGTGAAAGCCATATCTGCATGGTGGCACCGATCACTTCATAACCCTGTTTTTTTAATAAGAGCGCCGCCACGGAGGAATCCACTCCGCCCGACATTCCAACTACTACCTTTCCTTTTCCCATACATACTCCCAAGAACCTGCAAACAATGCCGTCAGGACAGGCATCCCGGAATTTCGGGCGCTGCAGGGGCGCCAAACGTCCGGATGTTGAAAAATCCCGTCCTATTATATAAAATATATACTGTTTTATAAAGACATTGATTTTAGGAAGTGGCGTAATGTTTCACATCATCATCAATCCGGAAACCGCATCGGGACATGGCATACAGGCATGGAAGGACTTAAAGCCCATAGTGGATTCAACGGGAATGGATTACAAGCTCTATGTTTCAACAGAAAAAAATGATTTCGGAAAGATCATCTCAAAGCTGACCTCCCGTCTTTCGGGATCCGACCATGCGGACATCATCATCATCGGCGGTGACGGCTCCATGAATGAAGCCGTAAATGCGATAAAGGATTTCAGACGTACCAGGATCGCCTTCATCTCTAAGGGCAGCGGAAACGACCTTTCAAGAGCCCTGTGTGACGGAATGTCAAAGGAGGAACTCGTAAAGACCATCGCTGACGGAAAGATAAAAAGAAGCGTTGATATCGGAGTGATGGAATCAGGCGATCAGAAAAGACTCTTTAACATAAGCTCCGGCATCGGCTTTGATGCCGACACCTGTGAAAAAGCCAACAGGATGAAACTCAAGCGCCTCCTCAACAGGATACATCACGGCAGACTGGTCTATGTCCTGACTGCCATCGCTCTCATAATAAAAAACAGGACCTTTCTGTGCCGCATAACCTTTGACGGCAGCACTGAAAGGGTTTACGAAAAATGCCTTTTTGCGGTGATCATGAATACAGCCTATGAGGGCGGAGGCTTCAGGTTCTGTCCCGAAGCTGTAAACACGGACGGAAAGCTGGATCTTTGCGTTTCGGATAATATAAGCTCACTGCGGTTCTTCACTCTTTTCCCAAAGGCCTACAACGGAAAACACATCGGCAAACGAGGCATCAGCACGGAAAGAGCCGAAAAGATCCGCATCAGGACAGACGAACCTGTCTTCATACATACAGACGGCGAGGTCTCCTTCAAAACAGATGACGTAACCATCTCACTTCATGAGGAAAAGCTGAATCTCCTCATGTAAAGTCAGTTTTCCTCCTCCAGAAGCTTTGCCGCCTCACGGAGTCCTATCCCTTTATCCCTTGCGATCCGGGCAAGATCATCATATTCATATTTGCTCTTTTTTATCCCGTAACCGGCAGATTCCTTTATCCTGACCGTTCCTTCCTTTGTTTCCTTTTCAATTATCCGGCGTTCAAGAACATTTCTT
>JAFSWJ010000059.1 GCA_017444545.1 Lachnospiraceae bacterium | reverse complement strand
GGAGGTTGTCGGTGATGCCATGAAGTTCGTCAAGGAAAACGAGAACTGCAAGGTCTGCTCATACAAGGATAATGTGTTCTCGGTTGAGCCCCCTCTTTTTGTGGAGCTTGAGATCACGGATACGGAGCCCGGCTTCAAGGGTGATACCGCTACAGGAGCTTCAAAGCCTGCAACGGTTGAGACCGGCGCACAGGTAAATGTTCCCCTCTTTGTCAATCAGGGAGACAAGATCAAGATTGATACCCGTACAGGAGAATATCTTTCAAGAGTTCAGTGATCAGTTCATTATCCGGTATATCAAAGGACTGCAGTGCGGTCCTTTGGTAAACCGTCTTTATAGTTTTTTCATCAGTTTTTTGATCTTTTTTGTGAATCCATACCAAACCTGAAAAGGTAAAGGCAAAGCCGTATCAGACCGGCTTTGGTAACTCGTTTCTTTGTGCGAAAAAAAACGCACATCTGTTTCATGTTCCGATTTTAGGAGGTTAATATGGATTACAATGTATTTTGCGAAGAGGTAAAGGACAGGGTCCGCGACATCTGCGGTGAGGATTTCAATGTATCCGTCAGGGATACCCTGAAGAACAATTCGGTCATCCTGAAGGGTCTGGTGATCATGGGAAAGGAAAGCAATGTTGCGCCCTCGATCTATCTGGAGGAGTTTTACACCGATCACTGCGACGGAAGGGATATGGATGATATCGTAAACGATATCCTGAAGCTGTATGCAAAAAACAGGGACTGCGGGAATCTGGATGTCAATCTGTTCAACAATTTTGAGGAGATAAGGAGCAGGATCACCTACAAGCTCATCAACTATGAAAGCAATCTGTCATTACTGCAGACCCTGCCACACAGGAGATTTCTGGATCTGGCAGTCGTTTACCTCGTGGTTCTGGGGGAAACGCCCCGGGGTCAGGCCACGGTCACCATTCATACGGAGCATATGGAAAACTGGGGTACAACAGAGGAGGAACTCTGGAAGCTTGCCGCAGACAATGCACCAAGGCTCTCAAAACCCGAGATCATGTCGCTTTGCGATCTGGTGAAGGATATGATGGGGCAGATGCCGGATATGATGGATGAGGGGATACCGGCGGATGCCGGAATGTATGTACTCACCAACACAAGCCGTATCAACGGGGTTGCATGCATGCTCTATGATGACGTGGTCTCCGGCTTTGCCGGGGGGCTGGGCAAGGATCTGTACATCATCCCGTCATCGATCCACGAGGTGATCATGATGCCGGCAGACGGATATACGGACGTGGACAGGATGATAGATATAATAAAAGAGGTGAACAGTACCCAGGTCGGGGAGGAGGAGATATTGTCCTACAGGCTTTACAGGTACAGCCGCTCTGCTGACAGGATAAGTTGTCTGTAACAATTTTGTAACAAAATTTGCGTTTATTCTTATTATATGCTAATATTAGACGGTGTTGTTTTAAACACCGGGCGTTCATAGCTCAGCTGGATAGAGCACAGGCCTCCGACGCCTGGTGTCGAGGGTTCGAATCCCTTTGAACGCATCATGAAAAGGAGGCTAAAAGAGGACCGGGAAAATGCGGAAGCAGCAGGTCCTCAAGGCTATGGAGGAGCGAAATGAGAAGAAGAAATTTTGATCTCAGGGATTTTGTTCTGGGACACTATCAGTATTTTATAGTAGGCATACTGTTCATCATCCTTGTTGTTGTGCTTGCGGTTTTTTCATCAAAGCACAAAAAGGACAAGGAACAGCCGGAGGAGACTGAGCCCGCAGAGACGGTGGAGGTTTCGGAAGATACGGCAGTTGAGGATCAGAATGCCGAGATACCGCTTACGACCGAGGGGCTTCAGGTTGATGCCTATCCCGAGGTGAACAGTCTGGTGAACACCTATTTCATGGCAATGGCATCGGGAGACGTGGCAACTCTTGAATCCATCTGCAGCATGCTTGATGATGCGGCAAAGATCAGGATCATCGAAAGAGCCAAGTATACCGAAAGCTATGATGACATCAGATGCTACACCAAGCCCGGACCGGTAGCGGGTTCCTACATCGTGTTCGCTTATTATCAGATCAAGTTCCAGAATATCGATACCAAGGCCCCCGGTCTTTCATCGTTGTATGTGTGCTCAAATGCTGACGGTTCGCTCTACGTATACAACGGCGACCTGCCTGAAAATGTCTCCACCTATATCAGGGGAGTTGCAGCCCAGGATGACGTTGTGGCGCTTTTGAATCAGGTGGATGCCGAGTACAATGCGGCTGCGGAACAGGACAAGACACTGAAGGCCTTCATGGATGCGCTTCCTGCAAAGCTTGATGAAGCGGTTGCTGCCCAGCTTGCGAGCGGTCAGCCCATAGATACATCACAGCCTGCGGCTCCCGCAGAGACTCCCGAGGTTCTGGTCAAGACCACGGATGCGGTCAGGATCAGGTCATCGGCTGATGATTCAAGCGATTCGAATATCATAGCAAAGTCTGCTGCCGGCGATACCTTCACAAGGATCGGGGAGGAGAACGGCTGGAGCAAGATCAAATACAAGGACACCACGGCATATATCAGGTCCGATTTCCTGACAACGGCGGACAATCCCGAGCCTGCAGCCGACGATGGCGGCGGAGAGGGTGACGGTACACCCACGGTCACCGTTACAAAGACCGATGTCAATGTCAGGAGCAAGGCGGGAACCGACGGAGATGTTCTCGGAAAGGCATCCTCGGGAAGCAAGTTCACCCTGAAGGGCGAGTCTGGCGAGTGGTATGAGATCGACTTCAACGGCCAGTCCGGATTCATCAGAAATGACATGGCAAGCAAAAACTGATTTTGGTATTGATTTTGGGAAATCTGTGTAGTAGTATTATTTTCGTTGACAAAGGCGTCATATAAAAGGGGTCTGCCCCCCTTTTGTACTGATGCCTTTTATTATAATAAAAACGATCAGGAGGAAAAAGAAATGTCGTATGTTGATGAGGTTTACAGCTATGTAGTTGAAAAGAACCCGGCTCAGCCCGAATTTCATCAGGCTGTAAAGGAGGTTCTGGAGTCCCTGCGTGTGGTCATCGAGGCCAACGAAGAGGAGTACAGGAAATCTGCTCTTCTCGAAAGGCTCTGCACACCCGAGAGGCAGATCCTCTTCAGAGTTCCCTGGGTTGATGACAACGGACAGACCCATGTGAACAACGGATTCCGTATCCAGTTCAATTCTGCGATCGGACCCTACAAGGGAGGTCTTCGTTTCCACCCTTCGGTAAACCTTGGTATCATCAAGTTCCTCGGCTTCGAGCAGATATTCAAGAACAGCCTGACAGGTCTTCCCATCGGCGGCGGCAAGGGCGGCTGCGATTTCGACCCCAAGGGCAAGTCGGACAATGAGATCATGAGATTCTGCCAGAGTTTCATGACAGAACTCTACAGGCATATCGGTGCGGATACCGATGTTCCCGCCGGCGATATCGGTGTAGGCGGCAGGGAGATAGGATATCTTTACGGCCAGTACAAGAGGATCCGCAATATCTATGAAGGAGTACTCACAGGAAAGGGTCTCACCTACGGCGGATCGCTTGCACGTACCGAGGCTACAGGCTACGGACTCCTTTATTGTACAAATGCGATGCTGAAGGCAAACAACATCGACATCAAGGGCAAGACCGTCGCAGTATCAGGTGCCGGAAACGTTGCCATCTATGCTATCCAGAAGGCACAGCAGCTGGGCGCAAAGCCTGTGACCTGCTCTGATTCCACCGGCTGGATCTATGATCCCGAAGGCATCGATGTGGCTCTTTTGAAGGAAGTAAAGGAAGTGAAGAGAGCAAGGCTTACGGAATATGCGGCAAAGAGACCTTCTGCTGAGTATCATGAAAAGAAGAACGGCGAGCACGGTGTATGGACCGTAAAGGTTGATATAGCTCTTCCCTGCGCTACACAGAACGAGCTGGATCTGGATGATGCAAAGGCTCTGGTCGCAAACGGAGTCATTGCGGTTGCTGAGGGAGCGAACATGCCTACCACCATCGAGGCTACCCAGTATTTCCAGCAGAACAAGGTCCTCTTCATCTGCGGCAAGGCTTCAAATGCAGGCGGCGTTGCAACATCAGCGCTTGAGATGAGCCAGAACTCCGAGAGGCTTTCCTGGACCTTTGAAGAGGTTGATTCCAAGC
>JAFSWJ010000058.1 GCA_017444545.1 Lachnospiraceae bacterium | reverse complement strand
GTCTTTAAATAAATTCAAAAATATGATAGAATTATCTCATATTTTTTTGTTGTAATCAAACTGCCGGACAGGATCACAGAGAGGGGTTTTGAGGTGAAAAGGGTACTTCTGATAGATGATATGACAACGGTGCTTGAGCAGGCAAGTCTCATCCTGAAGGACAGATATGAGCTTTCGGTCTGTTCCGGTGCGGACGAGGCGGCGCAGATCGTGGAAAAAGAGAGACCGGATATTATCCTGGCTGATATGTATCTTGAAGGAGACGGGGCGTACAGGATCCTGAAGATGATACAGGGTGACGAAAAACTGAAGGATATCCCGGTTCTTTTCACCGGCTGCGATGTTTCGGTCATGGCTCTTTCAAAAGCGTTTTCGCTGGGTGCTGCGGATTTTGTGAAAAAGCCCTTCACCGGAAACATAGTTTTCAAAAAGATCGAGGAACAGCTCAGATTGGCTGAGACAGGCTTCAGGTATGGTCCGTAATCTTTTCACGATGTACTTCGGCGGGGATGTACCGCTGGAGGAAAAAAATATCAATCTGGCAATGATGTTCTATTTTAACGTCATGTTTGCCTCTCTTATTTACGGGATGGTAGTATCTCTTCCCATGCTTTTCTTTGTCGTGACACTGGGTGTCTTTTTTGTGACCATAATTTTCCATGTTTACACGGTGCGGTTTAGGATGTATAACAGCGGTGCCTTTATCACATCTGTCCTCATAAGTGCCGTTGAACTGCCTGTAGCCTGCTATTTTGACGGCAGACAGATCTGTCCTGCCGTTGTTTTTTATCTGATGAGCTTCTTTTTCTGCATATTCTGTGTGGAGGGAAAGCTCATGTATCTTTCGGCAGCCGTCACCACGGTATCCTTTGTACTTTCAACCTTTGGCATGTATGAGCTCTTTTACAGGGATGAACCCTTTGACCTTGGACGGGTAAACATATTCGGGGAGGTCATGATCCCCCTTGCGATATGCGGGGTTTATGCCTGCAAGGCAATGGATTACAGGAACAGGATAAACGAAAGAGAGGAAATGAACGTTGCCGAAGGCCGGAAACAGGCCGAAGAGATGTCCAGATCAAAGGAACTCTTTTTGATGAACATGTCCCACGAGATGCGCACACCTATGAACACCATAATAACAGCGACCGGGCTTATCGGGGACAAGACACAGAACAGTGCCCTGAGACAGAATGTGGTATATCTTCAGAATGCCTGCAATGCTCTCGTTTCAAACATCGATGATCTGCTGCTGTTCTCAAAAGCCGAAAACAGCACCATGAAGCTTGTAAACGCCGATTTCAGCACAAGGATCCTATTTGAAGACATCATCAATATCATATCCGTGAGGCTTATCGAAAGTCCGGTACGCTTTACGATCACTCTGGATCCGCAGATCCCCTCAGTCCTCAACGGTGACAGCGCAAAGATCCGGCAGCTTTTCATCAACATACTGAACAATGCCGTCAAATATACCCGGGAAGGATATATCAGCCTTGAGGTCGGATTTGAGAGACTGTCCGATGAAAGGATCCTCCTGAAGGCACGGATCGAGGATACGGGCATGGGTATCAGACAGGAGGATATCCCCAGGCTTTTTGAGGCTTATGAAAAATTCGATGACCCGGAGCATGAGACCATGAAGGTCGAGGGTACGGGACTGGGACTTTCGATCTGCAAGTCCATAATCGATCTCATGGACGGAAAGATTGACGTGGAAAGCACGTATAATAAGGGCACAAAGTTTTCCTTTGAGGTTCCTTTGCAGGTGGTCGACGGATCCTTCATGCTCATCGTTGAAAATGTGAAGCACATCAGTGTGCTGCTCTACGAAGAGGATGATGAGAGGTCAAAGACAGCACAAAGGGCTCTTGAGGATCTGGGTATCTCCTTCAGGACGGTAAAGGATGACGGAAGTCTGAAGGATGAACTTGAAAACGCGCATTATACGCATTTTATTTCATCCATGGGGCATTTTGAAAGCTGCATGGAACACTTCGGAAAGATAGGTCCGAAATATGTAGTCATTTCCGATCTGGAGGGCTCCGACAGGATTCCGGGAAATATAGACAGACTGCTGCGGCCCGTCAGCGCTCTCTCCATTGCCCGTTATTTCAACAACGAGGGATATACAAAGGTCAACGACCTCAAGAGGGGATTTTCCTGTCCTGAGGCAAACGTCATGATAATAGACGACAACAGGACAAATCTGTTTGTCATCGAAAGACTGCTGAAGCGTTACGGGATGAAGACGGTCACTGCCCAGAGGGGACAGGAGGCGCTAAACCTCATCAGCGACAACAGATTCGATATGATCTTCATTGATTATATGATGCCTGAAATGGATGGCATAGATACCTTAAAAAGGATCAGGGAGAACGGAAAGCCCTGGTGCAGGGAGGTGCCCTGCATAGTCCTGACGGCAGATGCTGCGGATGGCGCCAGACAGATGCTGCTGGATGCGGGATTTGACGATTATATTTCAAAGCCCATACAGGTTGAGAGGCTTGCGGAAGCCATATACGATCAGATAGACCCGTCGCTTATCGAATGGGACGGAGATTGAGGTGATACATTGAAAAAACTGGTCAGTATCCTTTTAAATGACGGTGCTCCATACAGAGAGAGGCTTTACGTGCTGGTTTCCCTGTACTCAACGGTGACCATTACCCTGGGTATAGCAGCATGTCTGGCCGAGGGAAGCTTTGCGGCCGGGATCCTGATGCTCTGCTTCGGTCTGGTCCATGTTTTACTTTTGGCGGTTTATGCGAATTTTGGGCATTATGAGATCATGTCTGTAACCTTCTGCTATCTGATGAATTTTCTTTTCCTGCCGCTCATGTAGATGTTTGGCGGAGGATTGAGAGGAGGAATGGAATTTCTGTTCGTTCCCGGGATCATAGAAGCATTTATCCTGCTGGAGGGCGCGGTGAGGATCATCTCCGTCATCTTCTTTTCCTGCTGGTATTTCTTTGTGATGTTCATGGAGATATCGGGGACAGGTTTTGTGAAAAACATCCCCGTAGGTCCGGAGATCATCCTCAGCAATATCATAGCCATCGTTATCTCGGCTGCCCTGAACCTTCTCATCGTCAGATACCAGAACATACTCCTGAGGAGACAGGATATAAAGGTAAGGGAAGCCATGGATTCCTGCGAGGACAGCGCCAGGACGAAAAGCCGTTTTCTTGCCAATATGTCGCACGAGCTGCGGACACCCATGAACGCCATCCTGGGAATGGAAAAGCTCATGGAAAAGGAGGATGTGAAAAAAGAGGTAACGGATGAGCTTGAAGTCATCAGGGGCACGGCAGAGAGTCTGCTGAAGATAATAAATGACATTCTTGTGTTTTCAAAGCTGGAATCGGGAAAGGTTGAGACGGTCAACGAGCAGTTCTATTTTGACAAGATGATAAACGGGATAATCCTTGATGCCCAGAAGGCTGCCCTGGAAAACAGGACAGATCTGGAGGTGGAGCTGGCCCCTGATATGCCCTTCATTTATTATGGTGATGATATAAAGATATCAAGGATCTTTACCACTCTGCTCATGGGCGCGGTTGAAAACACTGAGGACGGAAGGGTCATCATGTCGGTATCGGCAAAGAGGTCCAGGGACGGTTCAAAGGCAAGGATCGAAGGAAGGATCACGGATACCGGAGAAGGGCTTTCAAAGGAGGATCTTGAAAATGTCTACAACGGCTTTGAGAACTACGATTCAAAGAAGGGAAGCAGGATCAAGATATTGGGGCTGGAGCTTACCGTGTGCAAGGGACTTCTCGGGATGATGAACGGGGATCTTGAATACGAGAGCATCAAGGATGTGGGAAGCTCCGTAAGCTTCTGGTTTGACTGCTTTGTCGCGGACCAGGACTGCCTCCTCAATCCTTCGGGCATAGAAGCATCCAGGGTACTGGTGGCGGGTTTTTCGGAATGGGAGGTCAGAGTCTGGAGCAGGAGACTTAACGAATTCAAGACCGTTGCGGACCATGCGTTCAATGCAGAGGAGTTTGCGCTTCAGCTGAAAAGTGAAAAATATGCATATATCTTCATCGATTCCGCCATGTACGACAGTGTAAAGGAATACCTGGAAGACGGCTTTGACTATGAAAGGGTATATGTGATCTGTGACGACAATTACGGCTACGGAGATTTCGGTAAATGCAGGCTGATCAGAAAGCCCGTTACAATCATAAACCTGAGCGATATATTCTGTGACAGATGGAACGAAAAGG
>JAFSWJ010000057.1 GCA_017444545.1 Lachnospiraceae bacterium | reverse complement strand
TTCAAAAACTTCGGTATAATACAAACGAACAGCTGCGGTATCATAGACGAGACCTATTGCGGGGACAACGACCAGTGGTTCATGCCCGTACTTGCCATGAGGGATACAAAGATAAATACCAATGACAGGATATGCCAGTTTCGGATATTTGAGCATCAGCCTGTCATAGAGTTTGAAAAAACGGACAGGCTTGAAGGAAAGGACAGGGGCGGTTTTGGAAGCACAGGAAAAAATTAAGGCCGAAAACCGGGCTGCTTCGGAAAACAGCGAAACGGCAAGACAGGCCGGAGAAAATGACAATGATGTACTGAAGGCGAACGCATCCCAGCTTGTGGTACAGGGAGTCAGGTATGCTTCGATCCATGATGCGGCGGCGGCCAGGGAGGAACTGAAAAAGATCATGTATATCAAAAGCCGGATGAACTACAACAATCCGGTGGAGGTTCTTGCGATATACAACAAGATGATCGAGAACAAGCTCTTTGTGACGCCCACGGGGCACGAATTCCTATTCGAGATCAGATCCTTTCTGATGCAGTCACCGGCAGTGGATCCGGACAGTATCTATACCATCAACACGGAATCGCTTTTCACCCAGAGAGCAAGGAATGAAGCCAGAGCTTCCATGCGCCCGTCAACCCCGCCCGATGCCAGGGCGGAGCTCAAAAAGATGAGGAACGGTTACAGGACTTCGGTGATTGTGAATATCTTTCTGATCCTGGTGATTATTGCGCTGTTTGCCATTGCCCTCAATTCGGACAATCCGAACATATTAAACTACAGGAACGTGATAGAAAACCAGTACGCCGAATGGGAGGAAAATCTCGAGGAAAGGGAAAGGCAGCTGAAGGAAAAGGAAAGACAGACGGAGAGTGATCAGAATGGGAAAGATTAAGATACTTGTAGTCGATGACGAAAGCCGAATGAGAAAGCTTGTCAGCGATTTTCTGACAAAAAAGGATTATGAGGTGATCGAGGCCGGAGACGGGCAGGAAGCATTGGACAGATTTTTTGAGATAAAGGATATCGGGCTTGTGATCCTTGATGTCATGATGCCGAAAATGGACGGCTGGCAGGTGCTCAGGGAGATCAGGGAATATTCCAAAGTGCCCATCATCATGCTGACGGCAAGAGGAGAGGAAAGGGATGAGCTGCAGGGCTTCGAGCTCGGAGTCGATGAATACATCTCCAAACCCTTTTCGCCCAAGATCCTCGTTGCAAGGGTTGATGCGATATTAAGGCGCACCAATGCCGCCGGAGAAGCAAAACGCTACGAGATCGCAGGCATAGTGCTTGATGAGACCGCTCACAGCGTGACCGTTGACGGAAAGCCCGTGGAACTGTCCTTCAAGGAATTCGAACTCTTGATGTACTTCATGGAAAATGAGGGGATAGCCCTTTCAAGGGAAAAGATACTCAACAGTGTCTGGGACTACGACTATTTCGGAGATGCCCGTACCATTGACACCCATGTCAAAAAACTGCGTGCAAAGATGGGAGAAAAGGGTGAGCTGATCAGGACGATCTGGGGTATGGGATACAAGTTTGAAGCGTGACGAAAAGGATGACAGACCCTGAGCCTAGTATTTAAGGGCGTTCCAGAGGAATTGCGATAGACGAGAGATAAGGAAATACAACTCAAAGACAACCAAATAGCAGTGATTTAAGGCGAAAAGAATAGAAATCAAGTAAATAACGGAATTGTAACAAAGCAGGTTATCAATAGTTCTGAAGTGGCGGCTTTTGATGATAAAGGTCAACGTGTTGTTTCAGCTTTGTTTAATTTCTATTATAATAATCCGCGGATTCTGCATAGAGGAACACTTCAGCGTATTT
>JAFSWJ010000056.1 GCA_017444545.1 Lachnospiraceae bacterium | reverse complement strand
GTCCCCCTGTCACATTTTTTGAAAATAAGGTATAATAAAAGTTGTTTTTGTGTTGACCATCCTGACGGCAGGAAATGCCGGTGCGCTTTTATTATAATAAAAACGTTCTGTGCGGCAGGCAGGAATGGAAGGGGGGGAAAAAGATGGCAGAAATAAACAGGAATGAGATCACGGCTGAGATGGTCGACAGCTGCGCATTTAAGTGCAGTACATTGAAGGACTGCTGATTTAAATGAACTAATAATATCAAAGAGGGGGAAAAACAATGGCAGACAAAACGAACCAGGCTCAGGCCTACAACTGTATTTCCTGCGGGGCACCGCTGCATTTCGATCCGCCCACGGGGAAGCTGAAGTGTGATTACTGTGATTCACTCTATACTCCGGAGGAGATCGAGGAGCATTTCAAGAATAAGGAATCGGAAGAGGCGGCGCAGAGAACGGATGAGGAATTCAAGAGCTATTCCTGTTCATCCTGCGGAGCGGAGCTTCTGGCAGATCAGAACACCGCGGTCATCCTCTGCCCCTATTGCGGGAACAATACGATAGCCACTGCGCAGTTTGCATCAAACATCAGACCGGACTGCCTCATTCCTTTCGCCGTGGAAAAAAAGCAGGCGATGCAGAAATATGAGAATTATTATCAGGATGGGATGATAAAGAAGTTCCTCCTGCCGAAGTCCTTCAAAACAGACAGTCACATACAGGATATCCAGGGCGTCTACATCCCGTTCTGGCTCTTCTCCGGAAAAGCGGACATTGACGGAACATATGAGGCTTCAAATGACAAGAGAAACGGGGATTATATCATCCATGATATCTACGAGGCAAAAAGAGCCGGTACCATGCCTTTTGAGGATGTTCCCGCAGATGCTTCAAAGAGGATGCCCGATGACCTGATGGATTCCATCGAGCCCTACCAGCTGGGGGATCTCAAAGATTTTTCCATGGCCTATCTTCCCGGCTTTCTTGCGGAGCGTTTTGACGTGGATGAAGCCGATGACAAAAAAAGAGCCGAGGACCGCATGAAGGGCACCATAACGGAAAAGGTCAATGAAACTCTTCATTACGATACCATAAAGAGCAGAAACGAGAGGGTAGATGTTTCGATAGACAGGACGAAATATGCCCTGCTTCCCGCATGGGTGCTCACCACCAGATGGAACAACCAGGAGTGGATGTTTGCCATGAACGCCCAGACAGGAAAGTTCACCGGAAATCTTCCCATAAACAAGGGAAAATACTGGGCGACAGTCATCCTGAGCTTTTTCATCATCCTGATAATAGGAGCGCTGATCTTTGGCGATGCCACCACCGGCGGCGTGATCGGACTTATTGTTGCGATCGTTCTTGCAATTGTAATGCACGGCACCATGAAGCCTGTTGCACGGGCGGCAAATGCAAATGCCTATGCGGGCGACAATCTGAAGCTGTCCGTTAATGAGGACAATTTCCTTAGAAAGGAAAAGGAGTATTCTCCGCAGAATAAAGACTAGAGCGGAAAGTCAATCAAGGGGACGAAACAAACCTGGGACAGGGGACGTATCTCTGTCCCAAAATTATGTCAACCGCGATGCTTGTTCGGTCGGGGTGGACCATGGGAAATTTTAGATGGCAGACCCGCGGGATTCTGATTTTTTAACGATTTCCGTGGTTTGCGCGGCGAAATCCCGGGGCATTTTAGATGTCAGCCCCGCACAGGATGGGTTCACATAAAAATGGGACACAGATACGTCCCCTGTCCCATTAGGAGAAGATATTATGGAAAGATCATATGATGTGGCAGCGTTGGGTGAACTGCTCATAGACATGACGATGAACGGAAAATCCCGGCAGGGAAATGCGCTCTATGAGGCAAACCCGGGAGGGGCGCCCTGCAATGTTCTTGCGATGCTTGAAAAGCTCGGACGCAGGACCGTCTTCATAGGCAAGGTCGGAGACGATATATTCGGTCATGAGCTGAAGGAGGTCCTTGATGAGGCCGGGATAGACTCCAAAGGTCTTATTATGGACAGCAATGTCCGTACGACACTGGCGTTTGTAAAGACCTTTGAAGACGGCGACAGGGACTTTTCGTTCTATCGCAATCCGGGGGCCGACATGATGCTTGCAAAAGAAGATGTTGACACCGGGCTCATCGCCTCGGCAAAGATCTTTCATTTCGGAACACTGTCCATGACGCACGAGCCGGCAAGGTCGGCAACGCTTTTTGCACTTGATGCGGCCAAAAGCGCAGGGTGCCTCATATCCTTTGATCCGAATATCAGAGAGCCTCTCTGGGACAGTATGGATGAGGCAAAGGAGCAGGTCCTTGCAGGCCTGGGATATTGTGACATACTCAAGATCTCGGATAATGAGATAACATG
>JAFSWJ010000055.1 GCA_017444545.1 Lachnospiraceae bacterium | reverse complement strand
GCGCTGATTATACCTATGCATGGACCGGAGCAAAGATCTGTTCCATGGATGCAAAGAATGCCGCTTCCATAATGTATGACGGCGAGGGAAGCTCGGTTATCGATGAAAAGGCAAAGGAATATGATGCCCTGCAGGTCAGCGCCGCCTCCGCAGCAAAGAGAGGCTATGTCGACACCATTATCGATCCTGCCGACACCAGAAAGTATGTGATCGGCGCATTCGAGATGCTCTACGGCAAGAGAGAGGACAGACCCGACAAAAAGCACGGGACCGTCTGAGGAAAGGATGGACAAAGCATGAAAAACATCTTAAAGAAAAGTTTGATCATTTCATGTATCCTTGTTCTCGTTCTCTCAAGCTTTGGCTGTGCAAAAAAAGGAGAGGAACTTGAGATAAGCGAAGCAGCTACTGCGGCCTCGGCCGGGATCATAAACGGTATCAGCACGATGGATGCCGCTTACAAGGATCAGCTGCTTGCGATGGAACCGGAAGAGATCGAGGATTTCTTCAAGCAGTACGGATATTCCATCGACGGAAAGGCTTTTCTTTCCGGAGTTACAGGATATATGGATGCCGTGGAGGAAATGGGCGGGATCAACGATATCGGAGAGCCTGTCATGGATTCCACAAAGGACAGCATCACTGCCACCTTTGATGTGGATGGTGCCCAAAGGGATGCAAAGATCATTGTGACCATGAATTCCAGGAACAGGATCGAATCCATCACTACAAACTGTGAGTACACCCTGGGTGAGGATCTGAAAAAAGCCGGGCTGAACACAATCCTCGGTATGGGAACAACCTTTGTCATACTGATATTTTTAAGTCTCATCATCAGTCTGTTCAAGTTCATACCTGATATTCAGGAGGGCTTTGCAAAGAAGAAAGAGAGTCCTGCGGCTGCGGCTGTTGATAATACGATCAGCCAGATCATAGAAAAGGAAGAGGCTGTGGATGACAATGAGCTTATCGCAGTCATAAGTGCCGCCATAGCAGCATATGAAGGAGCATCAGGCGGTGCAGGCACGCCTTCGCCTTCCGGAGACGGTTTTGTGGTACGTTCGATTAGAAAAAGGTTCTGATTCAAAAAAATAATAGGAGAAAAAAATATGAAAAATTACACTATCACGGTAAACGGAACAACATATGATGTAACTGTCGATGAGGCAGGAGCAGGCTCGGCACCTGCCGCTGCACCCAAGGCTGCTCCCAAGCCCGCGGCCGCTGCACCCGCACCTGCACCCAAGGCTGCCTCGGCAGGGGCAGGCTCCATCAGGGTTGAGGCCGGTGCCGCCGGAAAGGTCTTCAGGATCGAAAAGAATGTGGGAGATGCTGTAAAGACGGGTGATGCTGTCGTGACCATAGAGGCCATGAAGATGGAGATCCCCGTTGTTGCTCCCTCTGACGGAACCGTAGCCAGCATTGACTGTGCGGTAGGTGATGCCTGTGAGGCGGGCGGACTTCTTGCTACTTTGAAATAAGATGTGACTTTGGAGGTCAAAAAATGGATTATATTGCTAATACGATAAGCAATCTCGCAAGTCAGTCCGCGATCACGACAATGAGTGTCGGAAACGTCATAATGATCGTTGTCGCCTGCGTTTTTCTGTATCTTGCGATCGCAAAGGGATTTGAGCCGTTGCTGCTTGTTCCGATCTCATTCGGCATGCTGCTTGTTAACATCTATCCCGATATAATGGCGGAAAACGGTCTGCTCCACTATTTCTACAAGCTGGATGAGTGGGCAATCCTGCCTTCGCTGATCTTCATGGGTGTCGGCGCCATGACAGACTTTGGTCCGCTGATCGCCAATCCCAAGAGCTTCTGGCTGGGCGCCGCGGCACAGTTCGGTATCTTCACGGCATACTTTGGAGCCATAGCCTTTGGCTTCAATGACAGGGCAGCCGCTTCGATTTCCATCATCGGAGGTGCGGACGGTCCTACATCCATCTTCCTTGCATCAAAACTGGGACAGACGGACATACTCGGACCCATTGCCGTTGCGGCTTATTCCTATATGTCGCTTGTGCCTGTCATACAGCCGCCTATAATGAAGCTTCTGACAACACAGAAGGAGAGAGCTATCAAGATGGAGCAGCTTCGTCCTGTTTCCAAGCTTGAAAAGATACTCTTCCCCATAATAGTTACCATAGTAGTATCCCTGATACTTCCCACAACAGCACCCCTCATCGGTATGCTGATGCTTGGAAATCTTTTCAGGGAGTGCGGCGTTGTACGCCAGCTGACTGAAACTGCATCAAATGCCCTGATGTACATAGTCGTCATCCTTTTGGGAACATCAGTCGGTGCGACCACAAGCGCCGAGGCGTTCCTGAATTCAACGACATTAAAGATCGTTGCTCTCGGTCTGATAGCCTTCATGTTTGGTACCGCGGCAGGTGTTCTGCTCGGAAAGCTCATGTGTGTGCTGACCAAGGGAAAGATCAATCCGCTCATCGGATCTGCGGGAGTTTCCGCTGTTCCCATGGCTGCCAGAGTATCACAAAAGGTCGGTGCCGAGACGGATCCCACGAACTTCCTGCTGATGCACGCCATGGGACCCAATGTTGCAGGAGTTATAGGAACTGCAGTCGTTGCCGGAACCTTCATGGCAGTGTTTGGTATCGTCTGAGAACAATTATTCAAATTAAGAAAAAGGAGAAGATTTTATTATGGCAGATACAATAAAAAAGGTCGGCATTACCGAAACCATACTGCGTGATGCCCACCAGTCTTTGATAGCTACAAGAATGCCTACCGAAGTGATGCTTCCGATCCTCGATACCATGGAGCAGGTCGGATATCACTCGATAGAGTGCTGGGGAGGAGCAACCTTTGATTCCTGCCTCAGATTCCTGAAGGAAGATCCCTGGGTGAGACTGCGCAAGATCAAGGAAAAGTGCAAGACCACACCTTTGCAGATGCTCTTCAGAGGACAGAATATCCTCGGATACAGCCATTATTCGGATGATGTTGTCGAGTATTTCGCACAGAAGTCCGTAGCAAACGGTATAGACATAGTCAGGATCTTTGACTGCTTAAACGACCTTCGAAATCTCGAGACCGCTGTGAAAGCTACAAAGAAGGAGGGCGGACATGCCCAGATAGCTCTTTCCTACACGCTGGGAGATGCTTATACTCTTGATTACTGGAAGGATATCGCAAAGAGGATCGAGGATCTCGGCGCCGATTCAATCTGTATCAAGGATATGGCGGGACTCCTCCTGCCCCAGAATGCTTATGATCTGGTGAAGGCCATGAAGTCAAATACCAGCCTTCCCATCCAGCTTCATACACACTATACGTCAGGTGTGGCTTCAATGACTTATCTGAAGGCCATAGAGGCAGGAGTTGATGTGATCGACTGCGCCGCTTCACCTCTTGCCATGGGAACATCCCAGCCGGCAACAGAGGTTATGGTAAAGGCTCTTGAGGGAACACCCTATGATACCGGGCTTGACCTCAAGCTTCTCATCAAGATCGCAAAGCATTTCGAGCCCTACAGGGAAGAGTGCTTAAAGAGCGGACTTCTTAGTCCCAAGGTAATGGGTGTCAATATCAATACCTTAAGATATCAGGTTCCCGGAGGAATGCTTTCAAATATGATCAAGCAGCTTGACGAGCAGGGCAAGGGCGACAAGCTTGACGAGGTTCTCGAAGAGGTTCCCAGAGTCCGCAAGGATTTCGGAGAGCCCCCGCTTGTCACTCCTTCATCACAGATTGTGGGTACCCAGGCTGTCATGAATGTACTCATGGGCGAAAGGTACAAGGTTGCTACCGAGCAGACCAAGGATCTTTGCCGCGGCAAATACGGCCAGACCGTAAAGCCCATGAATCCCGAGGTGGTTGCAAAGATCATACCCGGAGAGGCTCCCATCACCTGCCGTCCTGCAGACCTCATCGAGCCCCAGCTTGCCAAGTTTGAGGAGGAGGTCAAGGAATGGAAGCAGCAGCCGGAGGATACTCTTTCGTATGCTCTGTTCCCGCAGGTTGCAATTGACTTTTTCAAGTACAGAAAGGCACAGCAGGAGGGTGTCGATCTGACAAAGGGTAATAAAGACGCAAAGGCTTATCCCGTCTGACAGATAACAGGTGGATACTTAAAAACCCGGCAGGCCTCTGCCGGGTTTTTTACGAGTTTTGCTTCATCAAACTTACTCTTGAAAAAGCAGAGCATTTGAATTAAAATAACAGGTGCATTTAAAAAGACAAATGATCTTTCCCGGGGGTATTTATGACAAGAAAACAGGTAGTTACAAGAGAAGTGCTTCTTGAGGGAGCTTTTGCGCTCGTACGTGACGAGGGCAGGGAAAAACTTTCCGCAAGGAATCTGGCTTCAAAATGCGGCTGCTCGACCCAGCCCATATTCAGGATATATGAAAACATGGCAGACCTGGAAAAGGATCTGCTGCACAAATGTGAGGATTTCTATTCGGATTTCTACAAGAGCTCACCGTCCGTGAACGATACGCCCTTTGTTAATCTGGGGCTTGTTTATATACGTTTTGCATCCGCCTATCCCAATCTTTTCAGGATCATCTTTTTTGATGACATACAGTCTGAAAAGAGTATGTATGATCTTATCAACGGCGGAGACAACAATTTCATCGTCGGCGAATTCAAAAAGCTTCACGGAGTTTCCATGGATGAATTCTCTGTCCTTTTCATGAGGATGTGGATCTTCATCCACGGCATTGCCTGCATGGTGCTGAAAAACGATTTCGACATGTCGGAAAAAGAGATCGAGGAGCTCCTTGTTGCTACCTATATCGCATTTTCGGGAGCATAAGTGAGCTACGATCTTATTATCACAGGGGCAGGCGCAGCAGGCCTTATGGCTGCAAATATCGCCATATCGCAGGGGCTGTCGACTCTCGTCATCGAGAGAAATGAAAAGGCCGGAAAAAAGCTTTTCATCACCGGCAAGGGCAGGTGCAATTTCACGAACGCATCGGATATATCCACGATCATCGAAAACATCTGCACCAACCCTTCTTTCATGTATTCTTCTCTGAATGCATTTTCAAATCATGATGTCATCGGTTTTTTTGAAAGTCTGGGACTTCATTCAAAAACAGAGAGAGGAAACCGTGTTTTTCCGGCAAGTGACAAGTCTTCCGATGTCATAAAGGCACTGCTAAAGAACCTTCCAGAGGGCACGATCCTGTATAATACAAGAGTAACGGAGCTTTTGATCAGGGACGGAAGGGTATACGGCGTCAGGTGCGGCAGGGACCGGTATCAGGCAAATACCGTCATTGTCGCAACGGGAGGACTTTCCTACCCCTCGACGGGTTCTGACGGCGACGGATATATATTTGCAAAAAAGGCGGGTCTGAAGGTAAATGACTGCACACCTTCCCTTGTACCCTTCAACATCAGGGAAGAGTATTGCAAAAGGCTGCAGGGTCTGACTCTGAAAAACATCGGTATTGATATAATAAATGACAAAAAGAGCGTATACCGGGATTTCGGGGAACTGCTCTTTACCCATTTCGGAGTATCGGGACCGGTGATACTTTCGGCTTCCTCCAGGATAAAGCCGGAAATATTGAAAAACAGGCCCGTTCTCCATATTGACTTAAAGCCTGCTCTTGATGAAAAGACCCTTGATGCAAGGCTTTTGCGTGAGTTTTCCGAAAACAGCAACAAGGATTTCATCAACTGCCTCAAAAGCCTGCTTCCGTCAAAGATGATACCGGTCATAGCAGAGCTTTCCGGGATACCGGGAAACAAAAAGGCAAACCTTCTGACAAAGGAGGAGAGGGCAGTACTTCTTTCACTCTTAAAAGATCTGCCGTTTACCATACTTTCCGCCCGCGGATTTGATGAGGCAGTCGTCACAAAAGGCGGAGTGGACGTAAAGGAGCTGGATCCGAAAACATTTGAGAGCAAAAAGATCAAAGGACTGTATTTTGCAGGTGAGGTCACTGATATCGATGCCATGACCGGAGGCTATAATCTGCAGAGAGCATGGAGCAGCGCTGCAGCTGCCGCAAGGAATGCGGCAAAAAGAATAACAGATGTTAAAACATATTATACGGGAGGATAAAGATGATAAAAAACATTGCGATCGACGGTCCGGCAGGAGCCGGAAAATCCTCCATAGCAAAGATAGTGGCATCAAAACTCGGCTACATCTATGTTGACACCGGTGCCATGTACAGGGCCATGGCGCTTTTCATGCTCGAAAAAAATGTAGATATAAACGATGAAGATGCCATAGGAAAAGCTGCCGGGGAGGCAGATATAAAGATCAGATATGAAAACGGTGTTCAGTGTGTGATATTAAACGGTGAAAACGTCAATGACAGGATCCGTACCGACGAAGTCAGCAATGCCGCATCAAAGACATCCGTGGTAAAAAAGGTCAGGGAACGTCTCGTTGCCCTTCAGCAGGAGCTTGCCTCAAAGGAAAATGTGGTGATGGACGGAAGGGATATCGGGACCAAGGTCCTGCCTGACGCATATCTGAAGATATATATGACGGCATCAGCCGAAGTGCGGGCAAAAAGACGCTATGACGAAAACATCTCAAAGGGAATGGAAAGTAACCTTGAAAAGATCAGACAGGAGATCATCGAAAGGGATCAAAGGGATATGACCCGCAAAGAATCACCGCTTGTAAAGGCCTGGGATGCCATAGAGATAGATACCGGCGACATGACCATTGAAGAGGTCGCTGACAGGATCATCGGAATGATATAGGGGTATTTGATGGAAGTTATAGTCGCAAAAAGTGCAGGATTCTGTTTCGGGGTCAAAAGAGCCGTGGATATGGTCTTTGAAGAAGCAAAAAACGGAGGAGATATCTATACCTACGGTCCGATCATCCATAATGAGTCTGTGGTAAAAGAGCTGTCAGAAAAAGGCGTCAGAGTGCTGAACAGCAGAGATGAACTGGAAAAACTCACCAGCGGGACCGTCATAATAAGATCCCATGGTGTTGAAAAGGAAATCTATGATATCATCCGCAAAAAAGGTCTGAAGCTGGTGGATGCAACCTGTCCCTTTGTCCTCAAGATCCACAAGACAGTGGAGGCGGAGGCACAAAAAGGATCAAACATCGTGATAACAGGTGACAGGGAGCATCCGGAGGTCAAAGGGATCATAAGCTTTGCGGGAAAAAAGGTAACTGTTATCAATTCCGTAAAAGAAGCCGATATATATGTGGCGGAGGATGAAAAGCCCGTATGTGTCGTATCGCAGACCACTTTCAATGTCAATAAATTTAAAGATATTATTGAAATATTCAAGAAAAAAGAGTATAGTGTTAATGTTGTGAATACAATCTGCAGCGCTACACAGCAACGTCAAGAGGAGGCAAAAAACATAGCTTCCAAAGCGGACTGTATGATAGTAATAGGGGGGGCTTCCAGTTCAAATTCCCGAAAACTATATGAAATATGCCAAGGATTGTGTGACAATACGGTTTTTGTACAGACACTTGAGGATTTGGTTTCACAGAGTTTTTCTTTGTCGCGATCATCTGCGTGTGTAGGCATAACCGCCGGGGCGTCAACCCCAAACTATATTATCGAGGAGGTTCAAAGATATGTCAGAGGAAATGACATTTGAACAAATGCTTAATGAGTCATTCAAAACAATACACACGGGAGAGGTCGTAGAAGGAAGCGTCATATCCGTCAAACCCGACGAGATAGTTCTGAACATCGGCTACAAGGCTGACGGCATCATAACAAAAAACGAATATTCCAACGACTCGTCCATCGATCTCACCACAGTCGTAAATGTCGGTGACAAGATGGAGGCAAAGGTACTCAAGGTAAATGACGGCGACGGACAGGTAGTCCTCACCTACAAGAGACTGGCTCAGGACAAGGGCAACAAGAGACTTGAGGAAGCCTTCAACAACAAGGAAGTGCTCAAGGCAAAGGTCATCAGGGTACTCGACGGTGGTCTTTCGGTCGGATTTGAGGATTCAAGGGTATTCATTCCTGCAAGCCTTGTTTCCGACACATTCGAAAGAGACCTGAACAAATACATGGATCAGGAGATCGAATTCATCATTACAGAGTTCAATCCCCGCAGGCGCAGGATCATCGGCGACAGAAAGGTCCTCATCAAGGAAAAGAACGAAGCTCTCCGCAAGGAGCTCTTTGAGAGGATACATGTAGGTGATACCGTTGAGGGAGTTGTCAAGAACATCACCGAGTTCGGTGCCTTCATTGATCTGGGCGGTCTTGACGGACTTCTCCATATATCAGAGATGTCATGGGGACATGTGGAAAGCCCCAAAAAGCTTCTCAAGGTCGGTGATACCGTAAAGGTACTCATCAAGGATATCAACGGAAACAAGGTCGCTCTTTCCATGAAATTCCCGGATGAGAATCCCTGGATAGATGCAGCACAGAAGTATGCGGTCGGAAACGAGGTTACGGGTCGTGTTGCAAGGATGACCGATTTCGGAGCCTTCATAGAGCTTGAGGCAGGCATAGATGCACTGCTCCACGTATCACAGATCTCACACGATCATATAGCAAAGCCTTCCGACATCCTTAAGACAGGAGATACGGTAACGGCAAAGGTTGTTGATTTTGATGAATCGGAAAAGAAGATCAGCCTTTCCATAAAGGCTCTTTTACCTCCACCCGTGAAAGAAGAGGAGCCTGCAAAGGATGCTCCCGCTGAAGAGACAGGCGCAGAGGAGACAAAGGCAGAGGAGAGTACTGCTGCAGCTGAGGATGATGCAGAATG
>JAFSWJ010000054.1 GCA_017444545.1 Lachnospiraceae bacterium | reverse complement strand
CATGATACGGATAGTATTCTCAATGAGAAAGCAGATGTGAGCGTCACGACGAATAGTCTTATGGTCCGCTACGGGCATGAGAAGGAGGATGTGGAATATCCGGAAAGGTATTACCCTCGGATATGATCTCATTTGCTATGATTAAATTTATCTGATAGGGCGGGGAGCATTCTGGTTGCCACTACAAATCCGGTCAGCCCGGCAAAAATGCCGATCAGCATCCCTCCCGCCACATCACTCGGATAATGAACACAGCGGATGATCCTTGTGATTCCCACGATGACCGGGATGATCAGGAGAAGCCACGCCCACTTTTTCTTATCCTTGATCAGGACAGCCGCAAGAGCCGTGAATGCCGCAAAATTCAAGGATGTATGGCCGGAAGGGAAGGACAGGTCATCCTCATAATTCGAGCCGGCGTTTATCCAGTGTGTCTCGTAGGTTTCCCAAAACGGGGTGTTCTGCAGTGTCACATAGGGTCTTTGCCTTCCCACGCCCGGCTTGATCAGGACGTTCACCAGAAGAAAAGCCACAAAAAAGGCAGTTACCATAGCCACTCCGCACTTTCTGGTCTTTTTCGGAAAGCAGAGGAGCAGCGAGATCACAAAATAAATGATATAGGCTGTCGTATCCCCCAGATGCTGGCATATATCAGCTATTGCGATAGTCACTGAGTTCTGAAACTGCCAGAAAAATGTATAAACCGTAGTATCAAATCCGTAAAACAGCTGATCCATTATCATACTTCCTTTCCCTGCATCAAATCTTGAATGTATTATGTCGTTTGATCCTGTTGTAATATTATAGTTTGTTTTCCGATTTTTTTATAGTATTATTTTTATAGTTTTTATGTTCTGCGTATATTAAAGTATTATCAGTGGGATTTTGTTTTCAGGAGGTTTTTGAAATGGATCATTATTCGGCATCAAAGAGAAGAAGGAGACAGGTGCTGTCGGTGGTGCTCACCATCGCCATGCTTTTCGGATCTACGGTACCTGTATCGGCAGATACGCCTGACACACCGGCAGGGCAGGATGGCTACATACAGACTGCCGTTTCGGAACAGGCTGCATCAGCATCCGGGGGTACTGCCGGTGAAGGTGCCCATGATACGCAGGAAGGTATCACGGACACACCGGAGAGCGGCACCGGAGCATCCGGAAACGGAGTGTCCCGGGACGAGGTTAAACCGGCTGAGGCTTCCGAAAATGCAGCTCCTGAAGACAGTACATCAGGCAATACAGTCTCAGGTGACAGTGTGTCAGGCGACACGGTCTCAGAGGACAGTGTGTCGGGTGATTCGGTTTCCGAGGACTCTGCTTCGGGAAACGAAGCCGAAGAACCGGCAGGCAGTGAAAAATGGGGAGAACAATACGGTCTTGATGCCAAACTTGTTGCTGATAAAGATGGATATAAATATCCCGGAGTGTACACCGTTTCAGTTCCCTCTGCTACGGAAGCAAACCAACCCAATAAAAAGGTAAACGGAAAGATAGAGATCGGGATACCCAGCATATCAAATAAGACCCTTGAAAATACGCCCACCACGGAATCCCCCGCTATCATCATGGGCGCGGCGGTTCCCTATGAGAAAAAGGTGGGTCCTACGGAATTTGAGAAGATTGATGGAGGCAGCCTCTACGCTCCCTACAGCTATTTCCGCTACCAGATCATAGAGGAGGCAAATTTAAACGGAGTGGGCGGCGTCCACAAAAAGATGTCCGGCTACGACGGAAGCTATGTGATCATAAGACTTGATGTGAAGGATCTCGTAAGCGGCAACGATAACGGCAGCTACCTTCATATGCAGCAAAAAAACAACAAGGCTCTCATGGTGGCCATAGGGCAGACCGTGTCCGATGATCATGCCACTTTTTCAAATATGGGCAATATGACCGGCTCATATCTGATCTCAGACAACAAGCTTGTTATGAAGGATGCTACCGGAGCATACAAAGAGGCATCCTATATCGATGTGTGCTTCATGTCCTCGGGAACACTGGTGCAGGGCGCAGATACAGGCGCGGCCCCTGATCCGAAGGCTCCTTCCGCAGATTTTCCCATCAATTTCTATATAGACAAGGTCGGTGACTACGAGCCGCAGATAGAATGGAACAGCAGTCTGGGAACAGCCGTAGACAAGGAAACCGGAAAAGAGATAACGATGACTCAGGAGGAAACCAAGGCCGGCCTCACTCCCACCGACAGGATGCTGAATAAATACTTCAGGGAAGCAAGCGCGAACCAGGCGGGGATGATTTCTTCAAACTATCTCATCAAGGGCTCGGATATAGAGCTTGAGATACAGGTGGATGATGGCGTGGCTGAACCCGGGAAGCCGGATTACTGGTCCCTGAAAAAGGCCATGGAGTATGCATCATACAGAAGCAAGCCTATCAAGATGATCTGCGAGGCTCCTCTCCTGAAGCAGATAAGCGTGACCGCTGATAAGAATAATGATGTCATCCTGGATGTCTACAGCTTTGATATCCAGCTTGCAAATCATCAAAGCAAAAATACAGCCGCTATAACTGTGAACGGCGGAGGAACGCTAAACGGGGCAAAGCTTACCATACAGGACAGCTTTAATACCACGGGAGCGGAGCTTGCCGTTGGAAATAATGCAAAGCTTGAGATAATAAACGGCGGGCGGCTTGTCATAACTGACAGCGCCCAGCTGGAGGTGGAATATGACGCCGCCTCGGTTTCGGCCGGAGATGCAAAGCCCGACTACGAAAGCGGGGTGCTGGTGGTCAGAGACGGAGGAGTACTGCAAAATGACGGCATCATAACCGTAGAGGGTCAGGAGGGAAAACCGCGCAATGCCGGAGAGGTCATAGTCCGCGACTATGCCAATGCAAAGCTTTCCATAGGAAAGGGCGGAACCCTGGATAATTCCGGGTGCCTTCTGGTAAACGGGCAGTTCTTCAATCTTGGCACCGTGAAAAATACCGGAAGATACAAGGATACCATAACCTCGAATGATCCCGACAAGGGGACCTTCACCTACCACAAGGGTATCCAGCTTTCATGGAAGGATGATATCACCCAGGGCCATACCTATCCCGGAAACTTCTACAACGGCCTGGATGATGCAAATGTCGAGCACCCGGAAGCTCTTCTTGATAATAACGGAGACATAGTCATGATCCCGGGTTATCTTGACAATCATGCTACGATAAAGAATTCCGCAAGCGGCAACATCTATATGTGCGCGGTAGATGAGATAGTTGTTCCCGTATCCCCTCACGCCGACGCTCCGCTTGTCACCGAGCAGCGGGTGAGCCTGGGCGAATTTGAGCCCAGCGTCCTCTACAGCAGCACAGCGAATTCAACGATAATAAATGACGGCTTCATCGGCACCGCGGAAATCCCTGTGATAAGCAACGGCAGGACAGGGGATATAGAGGAAGGAAAGGTAAGCCGTGGACTCGATGAAATAAATATATACACCAGCGGAACCGTGGAAAATACCGGTACTATATCCGTAAATGCCCTGCACGCGAGAAACGCCGTAACAAACAGTGCAAACGGCATCATCAGAAGGATCTTTCTGGAGGAAGGCCTGAACAACATCACGGGAAGTTTCACAGACAGTAGCAGTAATAAGAATTCCAAGATCTACAATGGCGCAAAGACAGAAAATAATGGTACAAACAGCTGGAGCTTTGCCGGCGTAAATAAGCTTGAGTTCCTCAAAAATACCAGAAGACAAAGCTGCATGCCCGGAGAAAGTGTCAGCTGGGACCTGATCGCCCATACAGCCGCAAAGGGCAGCAACATCCTGTATTCCATAGAGACAGGTCAGGTTAACGGAGACGGTGCAGGCGCAAGATATGACGTAAGCGCAGATAACGTCACGCAGATAACCAGCCCCTCGATGGATGATATAGACGGAAATGAGGTTTTCCTTCTCTACGCGGAGGGAGCGGATACAGGAGACAGCAGCTCCATTGAGTCTGCATCGGTGAAGGTGTCGGGCTCGGGCTTCATACGTCCCACAGCCATGCAGGGTCTTTCCTACAACGGCCAGGAGCAGCCCCTGGTCACCGCCGGGAGTATAACCGGCAGGAGCAGTGCTTCGGGAAAGGTGCTGTACAGTCTGAGCAAAAATGACGGATATACGGACACGGTTCCCACAGGAAAGAATGCCGGCAGCTATACAGTATATTACAGGGCTCTGAAGGGCGATGAAACCATAAGCAGCGGATCGATAGATGTGAGCATAGGAAAGAGAGCTGCCTATATCGCGGCGGATGATCTGTTTCTGCAGAGTGATCAGGTGCCGACAGACAGATACGTTACACACGGTATCCTGAAGGAGGATCTGGCGGGCTTTAATATAAGTGTTACTAAAAATGGAGACAACCTCACTCTGTCTTGTGATACATCGAACACTAACTATAATATAACCAAATTTGACGGAAACTATACCAAAATAAACGCTGCGGTTCCTCTTTCCGCCAATGTCCAGGCGGTCATGAGGAACTATGATCCCATCGTTTCAAGCGTGGTGAGCATCAATGTGACCTACAAGCCTGAACAGGCGGAGGGAGCACCCAAAAAGGCCGCAACAATTTATTACAGCCTGAGCGAAAACCTTAGTGAAGACAACTACAAAACGAAGGGCACCACCATCGCTCCCAAGTTCGGAGGCATGGGTGAGCAGGAAATGTATTATTATGTGGATACTCCCGATGGTGGTTTTTCCGGCTCAAAGACCATAGTCGTCACAAAGGGCAGCCAGGCAGCACCGAAGGATCTCAAGGTCTCGGACAATTTCATCGTAGGATTGGGCGGCCTCATAACGGGTATCGTTCCCTACAATGTGGAGCAGCTCACAGCCGAATACAGGAGGGCCGATGAAACGGATTACAGGAGAGTCACTCTTTCCGAAAAGGCTCTTTTCGTGCCGGCAGGCAATTATTATGTGAGATACCGCGGGGATATCCGCTTTGATCCTTCACCGGACTTTTTGGTATCGGTTGTGGAAAACAGGACAGTATCAGTGAAATTTGACAGCAGGGGCGGAAGCAGTGTAAGTGACGCGACAGGTCTCATCTACGGTGATGACATACCGAAGCCGGAAGATCCAAAAAAGGGCGGCGGTATGTTAGATTTCGTTGAATGGTGCACGGATGAGGCTGCCACCAGAGGATTTGACTTTGACAGCCATTTCATAAACGGATATAACGATCCTGCGGTATTGTACGCAAAATGGCAGTTTGCTGTTCCCGGAACGGACGAGGAGGATGCGGAAGAGCTGGTAAGGGATATCGGAGAAACCGAGATCGAAGTAAAAACAGAGAAAACAGGTGAAGGGATAAGCACAAATACCATAACCCTGAGCGGCGAAAAGATCTCCGTTATAACCACTGACGCTGACGGCAAGATAACGGTGTCCAGTCAGCTTTGGGTCGGCGGCTTAAGCTCTGATTATATCTATACCGGAGCTGCCATCAAGCCTGCGATCCACGTATACGACGGCGTGAAGAAGCTTACGGAAAAGACGGACTATTCATTAAGCTACAAGTATAATAAGAACGCCGCGAAGCTTGACGCTGCAAAGGCACCGGTCATCATAGTGACCTTCAAGGGAAGCTACAAGGGCAATGCGCCGCAGAGGATCACCTTTACGATATCGCCTGCAAGGCTCGGAGAGGAGATAGATGTCAAAGGCACAGCCGTCGTGGCTCTAAAAAATAACAAGGAACAGGAGCCTGCACCCTTAGTCCTGTGGAGTGAAACCGGAAAGACCGTCAACAGGAAATTCTATTCGGTATCCTACGACAGGGCTGTAAAGGAGGCCGGAACCTATACGGCATGGGTAGAGGCTGCAAATGACAACTACAGCGGAAAGGTGAGCGCAGATATCATAGTTTCCGACAAGGAGCATGTGCTTTCAAAGGCAAAGGTCACTGTCAGAGCCGCAAGATTTTCCTATAAAGGACAGGCAGTGGTGCTGTCAGGAGAAAACCTGACCGTGAAGATGGGAAGCAAAACCCTGGCCTACGGCACTGATTATACGGTAGATGAGTTCTATGACAACGTAGATCCGGGAAAGGCCACCATGGTACTGAAGGCTGCAAGCGGTAATGAGAGCGGCTATACCGGCACGAAGCCTGTAAGCTTCAGGATAGTGACGGGGCGGACACTCACAAATACTGAGGGCAGCGATTTCAGGT
>JAFSWJ010000008.1 GCA_017444545.1 Lachnospiraceae bacterium | reverse complement strand
GCTCTGCCCATCAGCTCGCAAAGGGCTTTTGAAGGAGATTTCCCGTAAAACAGGATCTCATTTACCTGTTCAATGATCGGCAGCTGCACTCCGTATTTTTTCGCGAGTGCAACTGCCGCTTTTGCGCTGTAGACACCCTCGACGACCTGGTTCACTTCCTTCATCGCCTCATCATAGCTCTTTCCCTGTCCGATGAGGATCCCGGCCCTTCTGTTTCTTGAATGCATGGAGGCACAGGTCACGATGAGATCTCCTATACCTGTAAGCCCCTGAAAGGTCTCTCTCTTTCCGCCGGCAGCTTCCCCGAGGACCGATATCTCGTGAATGCCTCTGGTAATGAGAGCAGCCTTTGTATTGTCTCCGTATCCCAGGCCGTCAGCTATGCCGGCCGCAAGAGCTATGACATTTTTCAAAGCTCCTCCAAGTTCCATCCCGTACGGATCATCCGAAGTATAGACCCTGAAGACCTCACACATGAACAGATCCTGCACGGTCTTTGAATCCTTCATATCGCGGCTTCCGGCAACTATAGCCGTAGGCATACCGCGCCCCACCTCCTCGGCATGGCTTGGTCCGCACAGAACAACGGTCCTGCAGCCGGGTATCTCGTCTTTTATTACACCCGTAAGCGTCAAAAGAGTCTCCTCTTCTATTCCCTTTGCAACACTTATCACCAGCATATCCTTCGGGATGATATCCTTCATCAGCTGCGCGGTCTTCCTGGTAAAGGGCGACGGAACAGCAAGGACTACGGCATCCTTGTCACAAAGTGCCTGCTTCAGGTCATCTGTAAAGATCATCCTGTCTCCCAGAGGAACACCCGGGAGTTTATCCCTGTGCTCCCTGTACCTGTTCAGCATGTCGATCTCGTCCTTTATGGCGGACCAGACCGTCACCTCATGTCCGTTACCATCAAGGAGCTTTGAAAGCGCCGTGCCCCAGCTTCCTGCTCCGATCATTCCGATTTTTGCCATCTGTCGCTCCTTTTCTCTGCTACTTTTTTTCTGTCTTTTCCGGGTCCTTTATCTCAGGGTTGTTCTTTTTCAGATATGTCTTTTTCTCGGTCCCGTTCATGAGTCTTTTGATGTTTTCCCTGTGCTTGAAGATGGTCATGCCTGTGAGGAACGCCACGATCACGCAGCATTCGATGACCTCGGCATCCGTTGCCCCCTTAAACATCAGCATGTGAAGGATTCCAAAGACAACAAATTCTATGAAAATGGAGATATATACCATTATTGAACCAAGCGATAAGTAATGTGTGATGAAAAAGATGGAAAAGAAAACGATCAGTCCCATGACCGACATGACCGGATCAAGCGAAAAGATGAAGCCTGCCGTACAGGCTATGCCCTTTCCGCCCTTAAATCCCAAGTAGAAAGGAAAGTTATGACCGAGTATGGCGCCGAGACCGGCGTAACAGATGATGACGGGAAGCTGGTCGCTGTATGTCCCTCCAAAGAGGAGCCTGCAGATCCACACTGCAGCCATGGTCTTCAGCACGTCTCCCGCAAAAGTGATGAGCCCTGCCTTCGTCCCCAGTGTACGGAGCATGTTGGTGGTACCCGCATTTCCGGAACCGTGCTCCCTGATGTCAATGCCATGAGCCTTTCCGTAAATGTAGCTTGTCTGAAAAAGTCCCATCGCATATCCGATCAAAAGACAATATAACCGAAACATTATGCCTCCTTTTCCTCCTTGCGCTCCCTGATGATGAACCTGATGGGAGTCCCGGCAAATCCGAAGGCCTCCCTGATCCTGTTTTCGATATATCTGGTATATGAATAATGCATGAGCTTCGAAGAATTAACAAATATTACAAATGTCGGAGGCTTCACGGCAACCTGGGTTATGTACAGGAGTCTGAGTCTGCGTCCCTTGTCCGACGGAGGCTGCTGCATCGCAACGGCTTCAGCCATTATCTCATTCAGCACTCCGGTCTGTACCCTCAGCGACCGGTTCTCGATGACCGTATCAATGGATGCAAACATCTTTTCAAGCCTCTGACCTGTTTTTGCCGAGACAAACAGTATCTCCGCATAGGGCATGAAGGAAAGCTTCTGCTGGATATCCCGTGACATCCTGTAAATGGTCTTGTCATCCTTTTCAACCATATCCCACTTATTTACGGCTATGATGACGCCCTTGCCGCGTTCATGCGCTATCCCGGCTATCTTTGCGTCCTGCTCCGCAACACCCTCGGTTGCATCTATCACCAGGATGACCACATCCGCCTTTTCCACAGCCGATACGGTCCTTGTTATCATATAGGCCTCAAGTTCTTCCCTTACCTTGCTCTTCCGGCGGAGTCCCGCGGTATCGACAAAGATATACTCCCTGCCGTTCCTTTTCACAACGGTGTCCACCGCATCTCTCGTGGTGCCGGCAACATCGGAAACAATGAGCCTGTCCTTTCCCAGATATCTGTTGATCATGGAGGATTTTCCCACATTCGGGCGGCCCACTATGGCGATCCTGGGTCTTTCGTCCTCTTCATCAGCAGACGGTCCTTCGGGCAGATTTTTTGTGACCTCGTCCAAAAGCTCTCCTATGCCGAGACGCTGGTCTGCTGAGATCGGCACCGGATCCCCCAGTCCCAGGTTGTAAAATTCGTAGACATCAGCCTCGTATTTTTTGAAGCTGTCCACCTTGTTCACGGCAAGTATGACAGGCTTTCTGCTCTTTCTCAAAATATCTGCCACCTTGTGGTCCGCATCGGAAAGTCCCAGCTGGACATCAGTCATAAACACGATCACGTCGGCGGCATCTATGGCAAGTTCGGCCTGATAGCGCATCTGTTTGAGTATCTCATCACTGCTCTCAGGCTCTATGCCTCCCGTGTCTATGATCGTAAAACTCCTGTCATTCCACTCAACATCCGTATATATCCTGTCTCTTGTGATGCCGGGCTCGTCCTTGACTATGGCAATGCGCTCACCGGCAAGCATATTGAAAAGAGAGGATTTTCCGACGTTCGGGCGCCCGACTATGGCGACCAGACCTCTTTTCATGATCCCTTATCTCCGTATCCTTGATCCTTCATACATACTCACAAACGAAGTACCGTCTGATTTTACAATATCGACTTTGACTTGTAAAGACTGCTCCAGGT
>JAFSWJ010000053.1 GCA_017444545.1 Lachnospiraceae bacterium | reverse complement strand
GAAGTCACTGCCCGTTGATAAGCCCTACAGATTTGATATAATATCGATCAGGGGAAACGAGATAAAGTGGTACAAAAACGCATTTGAATATATTTATTAGGAGGTAGGTCTGTATGAGCAGGATCGCTTTTTTTCTGGCGGACGGGTTTGAGGAGATCGAGGGTCTGACAGCGGTCGATATGTGCAGGAGAGCGGGAATAGAGGTCGTAACCTTTTCGGTCATGGATGAACTTTTGATAAAAGGTTCTCACGGGATAAAGGTTTATGCTGACGAAATGTTCGGAGAAGGGAAATTTGACTCCTTTGACATGCTGGTACTTCCCGGGGGAGGAGCCGGCACCAAAAATCTTGAAAGCCATGAAGGACTTTTGTCGGAACTGAAAAAAGCATATGATTCCGGGAAATACATAGCTGCGATCTGTGCGGCACCCAGGATCGCAGGCAGGCTTGGATTTTTGAAAGGGAAAAAGGCCACCTGCTATCCCGGAAACGAAGTTCACCGTGAGGGAGCAGACTACAGGAGCGACTGCAAGGCGGTGACTGACGGAAAGATGATAACAGCCAGAGGCATGGGAGCCTCGATCGAATTCGGAGCGCAGATCATAGCGGCTCTTGAGGGAGAGGAAAAAGCGCAGGCAATTCTGGATCAGATACAGTTCTGATAATAAAAGACAGTTTTTTTGGAGGACTTACATATGTCAGAAAAAGATATCCTTGCTGAACACAGGGTGGTGGCACCGCTGAAGATCGCAGTCATGGATAATATAGGACCCTTTGGGGACATGGTGAACAAATATCTCGTGGAGTACCGGAGAGACAGGGATCATGAACATGCCGAATCCCCGATTTTTCAGGGCTATACGGCTGATAATTACAAGATCGATTTCACCCTTTCCCGTTTCGGGACGGGAGAAGGAAAGTGTATCCTGAACGAATCCGTCAGGGGCAAGGACCTGTACATAATAGGTGATATCACCAATTACTCGATGACCTACACTATGAACGGATTTGTAAATCACATGTCTCCCGATGATCATTATCAGGACTTAAAGAGGATCATAGCAGCCGTAGGAGGAAAGGCACACCGGCTTACGGTTGTCATGCCCTTCCTTTATGAATCAAGACAGCACAAGAGAAGCACCAGGGAATCCCTTGACTGCGCCATGATGATAGAGGAACTTGCGGATATGGGGGTTACGAACCTGATGACCTTTGATGCCCATGACCCTTCGGTGCAGGCAGCCTCGCAGCTTTGCGGTTTTGACAATTTCTCCGCCTTTTATCAGTTCATCAGGGCGCTTCTTGATACCGAGGATGACATGATCATAGACAAGGATCATACGGTCATCATCAGTCCGGATGAGGGCGCGCTGAACAGAGCCATCTATTTTGCCACCGTTCTTGGAGTTGATACGGGAATGTTCTACAAAAGAAGGGATTACAGTCATATCGTGAACGGAAAAAATCCCATAGTCGCACACGAATTCCTCGGGGATACCGTGGACGGCAAGGATGTCATCGTGGTGGACGACATGATCAGTTCCGGCGGATCGATGCTCGATACCGCCAAACAGCTGAAGGCCATGAATGCCAAGAGGGTGTTTATCTGCTGTACCTTCGGCCTTTTCACCGACGGTATGAAGGAATTTGATGAAGCCTATGAAAAATGCTATTTTGACAAGGTCATCACCACAAATCTCAATTACAGGAGGCAGGAGCTGCTTGAACGTCCTTATTATGTAGAGGCCGATATGAGCAAGTATCTTGCCCAGATCATCGATTATTCAAATCATGACATTTCCATGGACAATGTCCGTACTCCCACCGACAGGATCCGGGAGATCCTGGTCAGGTACAACAACCGCGAGGATGTTCCCATAGCAAAATATCATGATGAATGATAATGAAAGCTTTCGCAAAATATCCGGGGTGGTGCCTGGCAGTCCGGCCTGTGATGCAGGTATAAAGGCCGGAGATATCCTGGTGGGCATAAACGGTCTTGTGATAAAGGATATCTTTGATTATCAGTATGCTTCTCTTGACGCCGAATGCCTTCTTGAACTTTCGGATGAAAACGGCAGGATCAAAAAGGTTTTGGTGACAAAGGATGAGGAGGAGGACCTCGGGCTGGTATTTGAGGACGGTCTGATGGACCGTTACAGATCCTGCCATAATAAATGCATCTTCTGTTTCATCGACCAGATGCCGAAGGGCATGAGGGAGACCCTGTATTTTAAGGATGATGATTCCAGGCTTTCTTTTTTGCAGGGAAACTATGTCACTTTGACCAACATGTCCGACGATGACATAGATCGTATAATCAGATATAACTTAAGTCCGGTCAACATCTCATTTCAGACCACAAATCCCAAGCTTCGCGTCAGGATGATGGGAAACCGTTTTGCGGGGGAGGCCTTAAAAAAGGCGGAACGCCTCAATGATGCCGGCATAACCATGAACGGCCAGATAGTCCTTTGCAAAGGGATCAATGACGGGCAGGAGCTGCAGAGGAGCATCAGTGATCTTTGCGCCTTCATCCCGAATCTGCAGAGTCTTTCGGTGGTCCCGGTAGGTCTTTCAAGATACAGGGAAGGCCTTTATCCTCTTGAACCCTTCGATGAAAAGGAATGCGGATCTGTCATCGATCAGATAGAGAAGTGGCAGAAAAAGCTTCTCAAAAAGCACGGAATACACTTTGTCCATGCATCGGATGAATGGTATGTGAAGGCAGGAAGGGAGCTTCCTCCCGCGGAAAACTACGACGGATACCTTCAGCTTGAAAACGGGGTGGGCATGCTCAGGCTCATGCAGGAGGAGTTTGAGGGATCTGTCAAAGACCTGCACAGATCGGATTCTGAAAGGGAATTTTCCTGTGTCACGGGCAGGCTGGCCTACCCGTATGTGAAAAAGATCGTTGAAAGGATGAAGGAGTACTATCCG
>JAFSWJ010000052.1 GCA_017444545.1 Lachnospiraceae bacterium | reverse complement strand
GGCTCGGAGATCATGGGTGTTTCGCATGATGAGAGAAAGATCATTGCAACGGCAGTCAAGAACTCCTATCCGAACAATATATCCTATTCTGTTTTTGATGAAATGGATTTTGATGAGTCCTCGTACAGGACTGCAGTGAAGCTTACAGCGATATTGCGTCTGGCCACGGGGCTTTCGCGAAGCACCAGAAAAAGCTATGCGGCAGTGAAAAGTGTCATAACCGAAGGAAAACTTGTGATCACGGTTTCGTCGTCTGACAATATGATGCTTGAAAAGGGACTTTTCTTTGAAAGGGCAGATACCTTTGAAGAGGTGTTCGGTCTGAGACCAGTGCTGAAGGTGAGGAAAAAGGTATGAAAAAGAACAAAACCGGAAATATCGATCTTTCAGATCCCAGTCTGTTCATAAACAGGGAGCTGAGCTGGATGAAATTTAATGACAGGATCCTCTGCGAGGCAAAGGACAGAAGCCAGCCTTTGTTTGAGAGACTTAAATTTCTGTCCATCACAGCCTCAAACCTGGATGAGTTTTTCATGGTCAGGGTGGCATCCCTCAAGGACATGGTAAGCGCCGGATACAAAAAGGCCGATATAGCGGGACTGACACCCGCGATGCAGTTAAAGGAGCTTTCCATTGTCACCCATGATTTTGTCGCTTCCCAGTACAGCACCTTCAACAGGTCGCTCATACCTCTATTATTAAAAAACGGTATAAACATCATCAGGTGCCACGAGGATCTCGATGAAAAACAAAGAGAGTTTGTGGATGAATACTTTGCCCAGAACGTATATCCGGTCCTGACTCCCATGGCTGTGGATTCATCAAGGCCCTTTCCCCTCATCAGGAATAAGACGCTCAACATCGGAGCATTGCTCAAAGGAGATGAGGACGAGACCGAATTTGCCATGGTCCAGGTGCCCTCTGTGCTTCCAAGGCTTGTGAAGGTACCTGATTCGGATGAGGATATGAACGGGTACATCATGCTTGAGGAGATCATCGAGCGCAATATAGACAGGCTTTTCCTCAATTACAAGGTCATAACGGCAAGTCCCTTCAGGATAATGAGAAATGCCGATTTCACCATTGACGAGGATGAAGCGGCAGACCTTCTGACCGAGATAGAAAAGCAGATCAAAAAGCGGCAGTGGGGGCAGGTCATCAGGCTTGAAGCGCAGGCCGGCATGGATGACAGGCTGCTTGCCCTTTTGACAAAGGAACTCGGGATCGAAAAGAACGATCTTTATTTCATAAACGGGCCTCTTGATCTGACCTTCCTGATGAAGATGTACGGCATGGAGGGATATGAAGAGTTCAAAAACACGCCCTTCAAGCCACAGCCGCCCCGGCTCATAGACAGTGACCTTGATATATTCTCAACCATCAGGGATCATGATGTGCTGCTGCATCACCCTTACGAAAGCTTTGAACCGGTCGTGGATTTCATACGTACGGCTGCAAGGGATGAGCAGACGCTTGCCATCAAGCAGACTCTTTACAGGGTGAGCGGAAACTCACCCATCATAGCTGCTCTTGCCGAAGCTGCCGAAAACGGAAAGCAGGTTACGGTGCTTGTGGAACTGAAGGCCAGATTTGACGAGACGAACAATATCATATGGGCCAGAAAGCTGGAACAGGCCGGCTGTCACGTCATATACGGTCTCAAGGGCCTCAAGGTGCACTCAAAGATAACTCTGGTGGTCAGACGGGAAGAGGACGGCATCACCAGGTATGTCCATCTCGGCACCGGAAATTATAATGATTCAACCGCAAAGCTCTATTCAGATATAGGCTTTTT
>JAFSWJ010000051.1 GCA_017444545.1 Lachnospiraceae bacterium | reverse complement strand
TACGATCTTTGACGGCTACGCCCCCTACAAGGGTGATATAGCCTACAGGAGCACGGGGTCGCTCATAGCCTTTGAAGCGGGAGAAGCCGTTCCCTACGGGCTTTTCAACGCCCAGGAAAGAGGGGCGCTTTTCATCGGACCCGGAACCCCGGTATATTCCGGCATGGTCATAGGCTCCAACCCGAAAAGCGATGATATCGAGGTCAATGTCTGCAAGACAAAACATCTGACAAATACCCGTACATCCTCGTCGGATGAGGCTTTGAGGCTTACGCCGCCTGTTGTGATGTCCCTTGAGCAGTGCCTTGATTTCATAGATTCCGACGAGCTTCTGGAGGTGACTCCGAAGTCGCTGCGCATCAGAAAAAGGATACTGGACCCGACTCTCCGAAAGAGGGCGGGCTTTGCGAAAAAGTAGTGCTTTTGTATCATATGTGTGATATGATTACAGGATAGGTTGCAAATAATAAAACCGTAAACAGATAATACAGGAGGGAAAGAAATGGCGATTTTTAAGGGAGCCGGAGTGGCGATAGTGACACCGTTCAAAGCAGACGGTGAAGTAAACTATGAGGAATTTGCCAAACAGATCGATTTTCAGATAGCAAACGGCACCGATGCGATCATCGTATGCGGAACTACGGGCGAATCTGCCTGCCTTTCCCATGAGGAGCATCTGGCCGTCATAGATTTCTGCATCAAACATGTTAACCACAGGGTTCCGGTGGTGGCAGGAACAGGATCAAACTGCACGGACACTGCGGTTTATCTGTCGGTTGAGGCCGAAAAGCTCGGAGCCGACGCGCTGCTTATCGTGACACCCTACTACAACAAGGCTACACAGAAGGGTCTCATAGATCATTACAGGATCATAGCGGGTGAGGTAAAGATCCCCATCATCCTCTACAGCGTCAAGAGCCGCACAGGCACGAACATAGATCCGAAAACAGCTGCAGAGCTGATAAACAATGTTCCGAACATCGTAGGTATCAAGGAAGCAAGCGGAGACATAGGCCAGGTCGCACGTATTATGGCGCTCACGGACGGAAAAGCTGAGCTCTACTCCGGAAACGACGATCAGGTGGTGCCGATCCTGTCCCTTGGCGGACTGGGAGTCATCTCGGTTGTTTCAAACATTGCTCCCACCTACATGCATGACATGGTCATGAACTACCACAACGGCGCGCTTGAGGATGCCAGAAAGATGCAGTTAAAGGTGCTGGATCTCTGCGGAGCCCTTTTCTGCGAGGTCAATCCCATACCTGTAAAGCACGCCATGAACCTGATGGGCATGAACGCGGGACCTATGAGAAGGCCGCTTTCGCCCATGGAACCCGAAAATCTCGAAAGGTTAAAGAAAGCCATGCGTGACTTCGGGATCGGGATATGACGGATATCATACTTTCCGGCTGCAACGGACACATGGGACAGACCGTGTCAAATGTGGCCGCAGCAGCGGACGATGTGCAGATCGTTGCCGGTATTGACGTAAATACGGATAATAAAAACGGATACCCTGTTTTTTCCTCCATAAAGGACTGCGACGTGAAGGCTGATGTGATCATTGATTTTTCATCACCTGCTGTCCTGGATGATATCCTTGCCTTCGGAAAGGAAAAAAAGATACCGCTGGTGCTTTGTACCACGGGATACAGCAAAGAGCAGCTTGAAAAGATCAGCGAAGCCTCAAAGGACACGGCAATACTGCGGTCCGCAAATATGTCCATAGGGATCAATGTACTGGCAAAGATATTAAAGGAGACTGCGGAAAAATTCATCGGTTCCGGCTTTGACTGCGAGATAGTGGAAAAGCATCACAGGCTGAAAAAGGATGCGCCCTCGGGAACAGCCCTTCTTCTTGCGGATGCTGTAAATGACGGCCTTTCGGAGCGTCTTGATTATGTATATGACAGGAGCAAAAGGAATGAGCCAAGGCCCGATGCGGAGATAGGTATATCCGCTGTCAGGGGCGGCACCATTCCCGGAGATCATGATGTGATATTTGCGGGAACGGATGAGGTCATCACCTTTTCACACAAGGCCTACTCAAAGGCGGTGTTTGCAAAGGGAGCCGTAAAGGCTGCAGCTTTTTTGAAGGGAAAGACGGCCGGGATGTACAGCATGAGCGACGTGCTGGGCTGACATCATGGAATTTCGTCCCTGCATTGACATACATAACGGCAAGGTAAAGCAGATAGTCGGAGCCACTCTGAAGGATGGCGGTGCGGCTGAAAATTTTGTATCGGAAAAGGGCGCCGCTTATTTTGCAAAGCTGTACAAAAAACTCGGACTTGCCGGAGGTCATGTGATCATCCTCAACAGACGTGACACCCCGGAGTACGCTTCCTCAAAAAGAGAGGCTCTTTCGGCTCTTGCAGCCTTTGAAGGCGGCATGATGGCGGGAGGCGGGATCAACGATGAGAACGCCGGGGAGTTTCTCGATGCGGGAGCAAGCCATGTCATAGTCACCTCCTTCATCTTTTCGGACGGAGAGCTTGATGTGAAAAAGCTTGAAAGGATGAAGTCGGCTGTCGGAAAGGACAGACTGTGCATAGACTTAAGCTGCCGGAAAAAAGACGGAAGATACTATGTCGTGACCGACAGGTGGCAGAGGTTTTCGGGATCGGTCCTTGACGAGGGACTGCTTGAGGGGCTGTCGGACAGCTGTGACGAGTTTCTGGTCCATGCCGCGGATGTCGAGGGCAGGCGTGCAGGCATTGATGAAGAGGTCATCGGCATATTAAAGAACAGCAATGTCAGGGTGACCTATGCCGGCGGAGTGAAGGATCTGTCGGATATTGAACGCGTGAGAACGGCGGGAGACGGAAGGGTCGATGTGACCGTCGGGAGCGCACTTGATATATTCGGGGGGAGTATCAGAATTGAAGAGATCGCAGGTATAGCTGCAAAAAAATGATTTTTCAGAAAAACTGTAAGGTATTTATCGAAAGGAGATAGGGTTTGCATTCTGTAATGGTAATAGACGACAGCATGACTGAACTTGTTGTCGCTGAAAAAGCCCTTGAGGGTTCATACAGGGTGATGCTTGAGCAGAATGGCAAGCATGCTTTGGAATACCTGAAAAAGCAGGCGAGACTCCCGTCTCTGGTACTGCTTGATATTGATATGCCCACCATCAACGGTTTTGAGATATTCTCCCAGATGAAGACCATAGAAAAACTCAGGGAGATACCTGTGATCTTTGTATCAGGCGCAAACGATACCGCGACCGAGCTTGAAGCGTACCAGCTCGGAGCGGTTGACTACGTGGTAAAGCCCTTTGTTCCGGAGATATTAAAGAGAAAGGTGAATCTTCACATCGGGATCCTTGATGACAAGAGGAAACTCAGCAGCGTCAACACCACCCTTCAGGATTACAATGAGCAGCTTCAGGATTATAATGACGAGCTCCAGACCAGAGCCTCCGATGCCACGCAGAATGTGCATCAGCTTGAGTATTTCATCGTCGGTATCCTGGGCGATCTTATTACAAAAAAGGACGGCTATACGGGCATTCACTGTAAAAGGGTTTCAAAGTTCATGGAGATCCTGCTGAGGCAGATGATGAAGGACGGGACAGCCAGATATCCCATCAAGGACATGGAGATGATAATAATGTCCGCCCAGCTTTTTGATATGGGAAAGATCGGTATACCGGATGCCCTGCTTGAAAAGGTCGGAAAATACACGCCCGAGGAATTTGAGGCCATGAAGAAGCACACGGTGCTTGCGGCTGATTCCATCGAGAAGTTCGCATATCTTTTGCCAAACAACAGTTTCATCACATACACCTACCAGATGGCCAGGAGCCACCACGAGCAGTGGTGCGGGAGAGGTTATCCGGACGGGCTTGTCGGGACGAACATCCCCCAGCTTGCAAGGCTCATAGCCGTCTGCGATGTATATGATGCCCTGGTCTCTCAGAGAACCTACAAAAAAGCCATGCCTCATGAGCAGGCTTATTCCATAATCAACCAGGGCGCGGGTATCCAGTTTGATCCGCAGGTCGTGGCTGCCTTCAACAAGGTACATTCCGATTTCTATGATGTGTCCCAGATGGACACAGTCTGATCAGAAACATCCCTGTTTATTTTTTATAGACTTCCATGTCGATCACACCTTCGGTTTTTGCGACGATGGTGGAAACCGCAACATCTCCCAGACAGTTGCTCATGCAGCGGAACATTCCGCACAGTGAATCTATACCCATGATGAGGCCGACAGCCTCAACAGGTACGTTGATCTGCGTCAGGAGCACGGAGAGACAGATGAGTCCGGCTCCGGGAATGCCGGGAGCTCCGACAGAGAGAACGATGATGGTTATTATGAGGGAGAGTATTCCGCCGTCCGTGATATCAACGCCGTATATCCTTGCAAGGCACAGTGCAAATACCGCAAGATAGATACAGGTTCCGTCCATGTTCACGGTTGCCCCAAGGGGTATGGACAGCGAGAATATCTTTTTTTCGACCCCGAGTTTTTTGTCGCAGGCCTCCATATTTACCGGGATGGATGCGTTTGAAGAAGCTATCGAGAAAACCTGCAGCATGACGGGGGCGTATTTTCTGATGAAGGGTATCGGATTCATTCTTCCTATCACAACCATCAGCAGGCAGTAAACAATCATCATACACAAAAGTCCCAAAAGGAAGATCCCCAGCATACCGAGAAGTGATACGATGGTGGACATTCCCATGGTCATGACCATCGATGATATCGAACAGAATACGGCTATCGGCATAAATCTGATGATGATGGTCGTGATCTTGAGGAACAGTTCGTTGCATGCGGCAAAGAGGTCGGAAAGGCTCTGTGAATACTTGCCAAGAAGGCCTGTTGCGATACCGCACAAAACGGCCATGAAGATGAGCTGAAGCATGTTTGACTTCTGGAACGGGGTTATGAAATCCGAAGGTACGATCCCCACCAGGGTATCGGCTATGGAAACATCCATGGACTGCGATGTTATGGAAGATGCATCGGCAGCCTGTATGGATGTCTGTATCAAACCTGATGAACTAAAAGCGGAAGCCACCCCCAGACCGACCATAACAGCAAGAACGGTAGTGAACATATACATTCCTATTATCTTGCCGCCTATCCTGCCAAGTGAACTCAGGTCCGAAAACTGTACGATACAGGAAACAATGGAAAAAAACACCACCGGTGCCACGACCATCTTCAGAGAGTTCATATAAACCGTCTTGACACGGTCGAGTATATTTTTGCTGATAACGGCATTTACCTGTTCAGGTACGAAAAACAAACAGATAAGTCCCACAACAATGGCGATGCCCATGGCTCCGAGAGTCTGATAGAGCATCTTTTTGTTTGACCTGAG
>JAFSWJ010000050.1 GCA_017444545.1 Lachnospiraceae bacterium | reverse complement strand
AAGCTGTCCTCAAGAGCCTGCCATTCCTCTTTACTGCCCGGGAAATAAACATCTTTAACCTCTGCCGCCATAAACAGGAAAGGCATCAGATGGTCTTTATCAAGGTTTTTGGGCAGGATCACCTTACCGGCACTGCCTTGGTAAAACAGAAACAATCCAAGCTCAGTCACGCTGTCCGGTATATTGAAACTCTCCATTTTATTTCCGGCAAATGCACAATCACCTATAGATTTCACTCCTTCAGGAATAAGGATTTTTTGAAGCTTAGAACATCCTGTAAAAGCATACGGTTCTATCTTTTCCGTCCCGGAAGGAACTGTATATGTGCTTCCTTCCTTTCCTGCAGGATAATGGATCAGTCTTTTCCCGTCTTTCGAAAACAGTACGCCGTCTACCTCCTTGAAGCAATTATTATCCTTTGCAACAATTATGGAAGTTAAATACTCACAGGCGCAAAACGGGCTGCCCTCAGCTGTTCCCATCTCTTTCACACTTGCAGGGATGGTGATATCTTTTATAGGGCATTGCTGGAAGGCGGCGGTAGCTATGGTCTCAAGACCTTCGTTAAGGCTTACGGTCTCTAATCCTTCATTAAAGGCAAACGCATATCTGCCTATGGTTTTTACACCCTCAGGAATATTGACATTGGTCAATGCAGTTTCTGAAAATACAAACTCTTCTATGGATTCCAGGCCTTCATTCAGAGTCAGGCTGCTTAATTTCTCACATGAATCAAACGCATATGAGCCAATGGTTTTAAGGCTTTCCGGAAGAGTCAGGCTGCTTAATTTCTTACATGAACCAAACGCATACGAACCTATGGTTTTAAGGCTTTCCGGAAGAGTGACCTCTGTCACTCCACTAAGAGACGAGAAAGTGCTGTTTCCGATACCTGTGATACCATCTTTTATTATGATCCGGCTTATGTTGTTGTATCCATAATCTTTATCACCATAAATCCATCTTTGTTTCCATGGCTGCCCTGAGTTATCCGAATAATCCGGCATATCACCCTGTCCGGATATGGTCAGGATGAATTCCCCCTGTTCCTGTGCCGGGCTTATCTCCCAGGTGATATTGTTGTTTTCACCTATCGTTCCGCTATTAATCACATTTGAAGGAGTAATACTGAGTTCCCCGCTTTCAGCTGTTTTTATCGATTCCGTCTGTTTGTTGTAGTAAGCCAGGACCTTGAAAACATATTCCTTTCCGGGGTCAAGTTTCTTTATCTCACTGTCGAGTTTTCCGTTAGTGATCTGACTGTCCGGTACATTTATCCAATCTCCATTTTCATTTTTCATCTTTATCTTATAACCAGCGGCATCTTTGGCAGGATCAATGTCGTAATAATTATCCCAGCTTATTTTCGCCTTTCCGATTTCGGATCCTGCTTCTATTGAAGCGTTGACTACGCCCTTCATATAATTATAGATGACGGTAAAATCCGTAGAACTTTGTATCACGTTCAAACCATTAAGCTTATCTTCAAATTCCTCTTTCATGCCGCTGTAAAGCATATATTTTTCATCAGCAGAGCAGCCAGAAAAAACACTGGTTCCTCGTTCTGTGATATTATTTCCAAGAGCCACTCGCTTCAGGCTTATACAATCCTGAAAACTGGCTTGTCCCAGTTTTTGTACATTTGAAGGGATCTCAATACTTACAAGTCCTGAGCGATAAAATGCGCCTTTGCATATTTCCTCCAACGTATCCGGAAGGTCTATGTGTTTTAAGGATCCGCATTCAGAGAACGCATAATCACTGATCGTTTTTAAATTGCCGGGAAGCTTTACCAGGGATAAAGAAGTGCACCCGGTAAAGGTTGACACAGGCAGTACTTCCAATTTGGAGTTCTCATTAAAGCTGACCGTCTCAAGAGCTTTGCACTCGTTAAATACGCTTTTCCCCATAGAGGTAAGACTCGAAGGAAGAATGACCGAATTCAGGCTCGTAGAATACAAAGCATAATTTCCGATGTATTTAAGCCCCTCCGGAAGCGTGATCTGAGATAAAGAACTGCAGCCAGAAAACGCATCCTCACCGATTTTTGTAACATTCCCAGGAATATCTATGGCTGTCAGAGCTTTACAACCATTAAAAGCAGCATTCCCTATCTCAGTCAGAGATTCCGGTAATTCTACCTCAGTGACCGATCTGAAAGTGTCAAAGGCATGCTCTCCGACCCTTGTTATCCCCTCAGCTATCACAACTTGTGTTACATTTTGCCCGGGCAAATACGATTTTTCTCCGACGATAAATTCCCTTTGCCAAGGCTTATTAACGCTATTAGAATAATCCGGTATCGCGCCCTCACCTGTAATGGTCAGGACATTATTATCAGAGATCGTCCAGGAGATGGTATTTCCGCTTACGTCTTCCACCTGTCCGGAGGATATGGTATGAATATCATCGTCACTTAATGCCGCCTCCTCCGTTTCAGCCGGTATTTCCGCCTCTTCTGCGGATACAGCCTCCTCTGCAAACACTGTGGATACGTATCCCGGAAGACCCTCCGATGCCGGAGCAAACGCGCTTCCGAAAAAGACCGCCAGTGCAGTTACAATTGACAATACGCTTATTGTATGTTTTCTCATCTTTCTCCTCCTTCAAGCCTGAAATTCGTATCTGTCAGGACAATTATTTACCGCTTTCGTTATCGAATCCCCGATCCGCCCGGGTTCATAGGGTCTTTCCACGAAATCACAGACCCTGCTCCTCATGGCAGTTCCCGCAAAATACCGATCGCTTGTCACCCAGATGATATTTGCATCAGGAAACCTCTTTGAATACTCCAGCACGACCTCCATGCCCTCTGCGCCCTCAAGAGCAACGATCACGATATCATAGCTTCTGTCGTATCTCTTGTGACCGTCATTCTCTGCCCTCAAAACTTCAGCCGCCGGCGTCCGGTCTTCAAGCAGTCCCTTTAAAAGAGCATATTCTTCATCATCTTTCGTATAAACGATCGCCTCCATATCTCTCCTTCCGTTTCAAGGGGACGGTTCTCTGTTTCATCCTCACCTGCCGCCGTACCACACCATATATCATCTGCCTTTTCTTTTCAATAAAACTGTGACGAAATGCATCAAAACTGTGACGAAATTTTCTGTGTGTAACAGGGGACGGTTCTCTGTAACGCCTGTATTTATCCGCGTTTCACGGTTTATATATGTACCTCTGAAACAGAGAACCGTCCCCCTGAAACAGAGAACCGTCCCCGTGATACACCCCTGATACGGTCGACTTTTTCACCGCTCTGAAATATAATAAAAACATGAATATCGCAATAGTAGACGATGAGCAAAAAGAGCGTACTCTCCTCTCATCCGTGATAAAAGAATACGCACTAAGGGGAAACCTGGACATAGGGATCGACGAATTTAAAAGCGCCGAGGAATTTCTGGAGGGCTACCTCCCCTACTCTTACACGGCCATTTTCATGGACATCTTCATGGCGGATATGACCGGCGTTGAGGCAGCAAAAAAGATCCTTGAGACAGACCGGCACGCTCTTATTATATTCCTCACCTCCAGCGACGGGCATATGGGTGATGCCTTTTCCATGCACGCCTACGACTACATACCAAAGCCCGCAAAAAAGGAGCGGATCTTTCAGGTCATCGATGATGTGCTCATGCGGAAATCGGAGTACGAAAACACTCCGGCCCTCACCATAACCTGCGACAGAAAAGACATCAGCATCCCCATTCCGGACATCGCCTTCATCCAGACCTCGGAGCGCAACTATCTTGAGATCGCGGACATTTCAGGCAACAGATACAAAACACGCCTGCCCTTTTTTCAGGCGGAGGAGACACTTGGAAAGCATGGCTGTTTTTTCACCATCACACGGGGCGTCATGGTCAATCTGGCTCATATAATAAAAACGGACGGCAATGTGTGCATCCTTGAGGACGGAACCAGCCTTCCCGTTACTTCAAAGCTTACGGAAAAACTCAAAGAGGTGTGGCAGAATTACAGGCTTGACAGCTTCAGAAGTGAAAGGAAACGGAGGCGTTCCGGATGAACATGAAAGCTTTTTTCATTTCGATCACCACATGGTATATCATCTATCCTTCAGCCTTTCTCTGCCTCATTCCCATGAGACATCAGCTTCGCTGCGATATGAAGAAGACTGCGATACGGGTATTTATATGCACGACCCTGGCATCCCTTTTGGTCGCACTGTTAAAGGCTGCTCTTCCCATACCCAGGAATGCTCTCATACCGTTGGTGATCATACCCGCTTTTATTATATATATGAAAAGCATAACAGCTCCGGTGTACAAGGTCGTTTCCGTGTTTGTGCTGGTCTTTGCCTTCATGAGCTTTGTCGTAAACATCTCAAACGGCTTTGATGCAGCGATCCATCCCACGGGCACCCTGAACAATTTCAGCATGGAGGCGGCCCTTTTTATGGCGGTGATCTCGACGGTTCTTGCGGCACTCTTTTATTATCCCGCATCGCACCATGCGGCAAGGATACTGGACGATTTTGATCTCAGAAGAGTCTATGTCGCATCCGTGCCTGTGTGGATGATCTTTCTTTTCTTTAATCTGCTGATCTCGCCGAGGAAATATGAGACCCTGCATGTGAACCTGATGCAGATAGCCTACTGGGGAAGCATCATCCTGCTTTTGACGCTGCTCTGCCTGCTGTGCGTACTCTTTTATGATATAGTTTCCGGGCTGATGGAAAAGGCGGAGACGGAGGAAAAGGCGCGCATGCTTGAGATGCAGGAAAGCGCCTATCTTGCACAGCAGCGCTACATCGAGGAAAATGCCCGTGTCAGACATGATTTCAAGCATGTCATCGCAACACTGGATGAGCTTTCAAAGGCCGGTGATATCTCATCCATCAGAAGTTACCTGGAGGAATATATGGCTGCACAGCCCCAAAAAGATGTTGTGAATTTTTGCAGGAATACCGCCGTAAATGCGCTGCTGAACCATTATATGCGCAGAGCCCGTACAAACGCCATCAGACTTGACTGGGAGATAGATCTTGAAGGAGATACATCCGTCACTGATGTGGACATCTGCAGCATCATAGGAAATATCCTTGAAAATGCCATCCTGGCCTGTATGGAAGTTCCCGAAGGGTCACGTTTCATAGACTTGGGGATCCGAACGGAAAAGGGCGGTTCCATCTGCATCGTGTCGACAAATTCCTTTTCCGGAGATGTCCGCATGCAAAACGGCACCTACACGTCAACAAGGATCGGCGGCATGGGACTGGGCCTTAAATCCATCATCTCAACCGCCGGAAAATACGGCGGCCGCGCCAGGTTTTCCCACGAAGGAACCGAATTCTACTCCGATGTCATCCTGTAATGTGGGACAGGGTGCTAAACGTCTGGTAGACGTTTGTCCGGCACCGACCGGAGCGGAGCGGAGACCGTATCTCTGTCCCACTTTTATGTCAACCACTCTTTCAGCCTCTCCTTCAGTTTTTCGTATCGGAGCCTCTTTTCATCTTTTGCAAAATGAACCTCCCTGAACTGTTCGGGATTTCCTTCATAGACCAGCTTTTCATCCCCGAACTGCTCGCTTGTCAGGTCAAATACACTGTCTCCCACCACATTATAGCAGTGAAAGGTTCCTCCGCTCCTGGGCACACCGTACACTTTTCCCCCAAAGATATCCTGGGCGAGAAAGGCCGTGATGGAGCACTGTCCCAGAGTCATGTTCTCTTTTGTCCAGTCCTGCCTCATCCTGGGCGCGCAGGTATCGGCCTGCCACACATGCGTCAATGCATCATAGAGATCCCTCTGGTCCTTTATCTTCGGATATTCATCCGTCACCGGCTTCACCGCCGGGCTGTCATATCCGAAAAAGTCATATTTTCTGTTGATCCATTTTTTTAATATCTCTTCAAGTTTTTCCGGTTCTATGGGTTTTGCCAGAAAATCGTCAAATCCGGCATCCCTGTACCTCTTTTTTGCACCGGTCAGGGCATTTGCGGTCAATGCTATGATCACGGTCTCCTCTCCCCCCGGAAGTTGCCTGATCTTTTTCATGGTCTCTTCTCCGTCCATCCCCGGCATCATGTGATCCATGAAGATGATATCGAAGGGATCCATTTTTTCAAAGCAGGCTATGGCTGCCTTTCCGCTTTCCACACAGACGGGACTGATGTCAAAATGTTTCAGAAGTCCCTCGGCCACCTTCAGGTTCATCCTGTTATCATCCACCAGCAGTATCCTTGCACCCTTTGCGCTGAAGGAGACAGTGTATCTTTCCCGCATCTGATCCTTTGCCTGGCGCAATATGCTGCCTGTTTCATTCCAGGATCCGACTTTGTTTACGATATCAAAGAAAAAGGCCGTGCCCTGTCCGAAAACGCTCTCTACCCTGATGCTCCCGCCCATCATATCGATGAGCTTTTTTGATATGGCAAGACCGAGACCCGTGCCTTCGGTTGCACGCCTGATCTTTGCATCCACCTGCGAAAAGCTGTCAAAGATCTTTTCCAGATCCTTTTCCCTGATGCCCGTGCCTGTATCCCTGACCTCAAACAAAAGCCGGCAGCTGTCCTCTCCTGTTTTTTCAAATCCGATCTTTAAGGTAATGCTTCCCTTTTCCGTAAATTTGACCGCGTTGCCCAGTAGGTTGATGAGTATCTGCTTCAGCCTGACCTCATCTCCGATGAGGGTTTCCGGCAGAATCCGGTCGGCATCCAGTTCAAGTTCCACTTCGCTGTCCTTTAAACGGAAACCGATCATGGTCATCACATCATTTATTACGGAAGCCGTCTGGTAGGGTGCTTCCGTGATGTCCATCTTTCCCGATTCGATCTTCGAAAGATCCAGAATATCATTTATTATACCAAGGAGCGATGTTGCGGCGGTATTGATCATGCCGGCGTTTTCGATCACGGCCTCGTCATCACTTTCGCTCAGAATGATCTCGGACATGCCGATAACGGTGTTCATGGGTGTCCGGATCTCATGGGACATATTTGCCAGAAACTCGCTCTTTGCGCGGTTGGCGCTCTCGGCCTCTACCAGCAGTTCCTCCTCCTTTGTGATGTCCGTCATGGTCATGATGTATCCGTAAGGGTCGTTGTAATCATCTCTTGCAACGGTGATGTCGGTCATATAGATGAGGCTGTCTCCGGGCATGCGGCTCTTGAAGCGGGCATGGGAATCTGTGCTCAAAAGGGTCTGGATCTCGGATATGTCCATTTCCGGCTGCAGAATATCGGACAGTGTCATTCCCTTTCTGATGCCAAGCACCTCATGAGCAAAATTATTTATCTCGGCAGCGCTCTTTTTTTCGTCAAAGATTACGATGCCCTCATTGACCACGCTTTGGGCATAGTTTCCCATGGTTTTTGAAGACACCGAAAAAGCATTGTATTTTTCTGCGGCAACATACCACAAAAACATGGATATACCCGCGCCGAGACCGGAGGTCGGGATACTGTATTCAAGAAGCTTTGCAACAAAGGTATCAGGAATGGCGCAGATCATGATTGCAAGATTT
>JAFSWJ010000049.1 GCA_017444545.1 Lachnospiraceae bacterium | reverse complement strand
TCCGCACTACCAATGCGGCGCACTACCGACTGTGCTACAACAGCGCCTCCCTGATCATTTTGACCAAGCCAACATATTATATTATACTTATTCTCACAATGTCAATAACTATGGACGGGACACCTTTTTGAAACACGGATATCCATGAAACGTTTACTCGGATTTTTAAAAGACTACAGGAAAGAATGCATCCTTGCTCCGCTTTTCAAGATGCTCGAAGCCATATTCGAACTCTTTGTTCCTCTTGTCATGGCTTCGATAGTGGACAAAGGCATCGCCGCATCGGATATGGGACACATATGGCGTATGTGTCTTGTTTTATTGCTTCTTGCGGCCGTGGGACTCGTCTCATCGGTCACGGCCCAGTACTTTGCCGCAAAGGCAGCCGTGGGCTTTTCGACAAAGCTCCGGCATTCCGTTTTCGAGCACATCGGAAAGCTCTCCTATTCGCAGATCGACAGACTGAAAACTCCCACCCTCATCACGAGGATGACAAGCGATATCAACCAGGCCCAGGCAGGCGTCAACATGTTCCTGCGTCTGTTCCTGCGCTCACCCTTCATAGTTTTCGGTGCCATGATCATGGCCTTCACCGTAAATACAAAGGAAGCCCTGATCTTTGTCGTCACCATCCCGGCTCTGACTGCCGTCGTCGTGGGCATAATGGCGCTTTCCATGCCGATGTACAAAAAGGTCCAGCAAAGGCTTGATGCCGTGCTCGACAGAACAGGTGAAAACCTTGAGGGAGCCCGCGTGATCAGGGCCTTTCGCAACGAACGTTCCGAACTTGAAGCCTTTACCCGGGAAAACGATTCCCTGAACCTGATCCAGAGGATGGTCGGCAGGATCTCGGCACTTTTAAATCCTGTCACCTTCATCATAATAAACGCGGCGACCATCATCCTTTTGTACACCGGAGCCGTCAGGGTGGATGCCGCAGTGATCACCAGAGGGGAGCTCATCGCCCTTGTAAACTATATGTCCCAGATCCTTGTGGAGCTCATAAAGCTTGCAAACCTCATCGTGACCATAAGCCGGGCCCTGGCCTGCGCAGACAGAGTGGCGGATATCCTTGATATCACACCCGGCATGCCGGACGGAAAGGATCCTGTGCCCGATGCCATGCCCGGTGTACCTGCCGTTGAATTTGACGATGTTTCCCTGACCTACACCGAAGGTGCAGACGAATCCCTGAGCGGCATATCCTTTAAGCTGATGCCCGGAGAAAGCCTCGGTATCATAGGCGGAACGGGCTCGGGAAAAAGCTCGGTCATAAACCTGATCCCCAGATTTTACGATGCGACAAAGGGCAGGATAAAGATTTACGGAAAAGACATAACCGGCATATCCCTGGATTCTCTTCGAAGCAGCATAGGTATAGTTCCCCAAAATGCCGTCCTTTTTTCGGGCACCGTGGCGGATAACCTGCGCTGGGGGAAAAAAGATGCAACGGAGGAGGAGATGAAGGAAGCATTGAAGACCGCCCAGGCATATGATTTTGTCATGAACGCTCCGAAAGGACTTTCAAGACAGGTTTCGGAAGGCGGAAAAAATCTTTCCGGAGGACAGCGGCAGCGTCTTACCATCGCACGCGCTCTTATTATGAAGCCGGGAATACTGATCCTTGACGACTCTGCTTCGGCTCTCGATATGGCAACAGACGCAAAGCTCCGCCGTGCCATAGCATCGCTTGAAGGAGATCCGGCCGTTTTCATAGTGTCCCAGCGCGCCTCGTCGGTGATGGGATGTGACAGGATAATGGTGATGGACAACGGGCAGATCGCCGCCATCGGAACACATGATGAGCTTCTTGCAGGCTGCGGGATATACAGGGAGATCTATGAAACCCAGTTCAGTGCATGAAAAAAACACACAGCTTCATACGATAAAAAGGGTATTGAAAAGAGTTGCAAGATACAGACTCTTCATCATCCTTTCACTGCTTTCGGCAGCTGTTTCGGTGGCCGGTTCCCTTTACATACCGGTTTTGACCGGCCGGGCCGTAGATCATGTCCTGGGTCCGGGCAGAGTGGATTTTGAGGGACTTTTTTCGGTGCTTTTGACCATAGGTATCACAGTGCTCATAAGCTCTCTTTTTCAATGGCTGATGAATGTGAGCAACAACCACATCACCTTCAATGTGGTCAAGGACATCAGGAGGGAAGCCTTCGAAAAGATACTGTCCCTTCCTCTTTCGTATATCGATTCAAACAGCCACGGCGATATCGTTTCCCGTGTGATCGCCGATGCCGACCAGTTCTCGGACGGACTTCTCATGGGCTTCACCCAGCTCTTTACGAGCATGCTCACGATCCTCGGGACCTTATTATTCATGGTGACCATCAACCCCTGGATAACCCTTGCGGTGGTGCTTGTAACGCCCCTTTCCTTCTTTGTCGCCTCCTTCATCGCAAACCGCACCTACAGTATGTTTTCGATCCAGTCAAAGGAGCGCGGGAATCTCACCTCCCTCATCAATGAGATGATAGGAAACGAAAAGACCGTCCAGGCCTTTGGCCACACGGATGAAGCCCTGGAGGATTTCGATGCCATCAATTCCGGTCTTGAAAAGATCTCCCTCAAGGGACTCTTTTACTCATCACTAACAAATCCCTGCACACGCTTTGTTAATTCCATTGTCTATGCCCTTGTGGGCGTCACGGGCGCGATAAGCGCCATAAATGGCATGCTCTCGGTCGGACAGCTAGTCAGCTTCCTTTCCTACGCCAACCAGTACACAAAGCCCTTCAACGAGATCTCCGGCGTCGTGACCGAGCTTCAGAACGCCATTGCCTGCGCCGCCCGTCTCCTTGCCCTCATCGACGAACCCTCCGAGCGTATCACGGGGACGGTTCTCTGTGACGCAGGCGCCGGTCAATCGTGTGA
>JAFSWJ010000048.1 GCA_017444545.1 Lachnospiraceae bacterium | reverse complement strand
TTACATAATTGTGGGACACAGATACGTCCCCTGTCCCACTATTGCTGTTTTTTCTGTTCTGAGATGAGTTCCTTGAGATTTCTGGCCTTGTCCTTGATCCTGCTTCCCGCCGTCTTTGATACGAGGAGTTCGGAAAGAAGCTTTGTGGCTATATCGGGCTTGCCGCACTCATAGCCGATGGCAGCGATGATGTAGTCAACGGTATGCTCGTCCATTCCGCACATGGGGAAATCCTCGGAGGATCTGGCCTTTGCAAAGCCTTCAAGGGAATTGTTCAAAAGCTCGAGCTCGTTGTCCCTGCATTCTTTGACATCCTGAGCATAGGAGGGTGAATTCTTGTCAAGGCTCTCCCTCTTGCCCCTGACTATCCAGGCTGTCTGAAGACACAGATATGCCTTTTCGGAATTCTTTGCCCCTTTTACGATGGCGGTCGCCAGAGCTCTCTGGTAACGGTTAATGGCTGTATCGTAGTCGTAAACTTTCTTGCGCTCGTCATGATCGGTATTTGTATAGTTGGCCGCGATCTTCTCACGTATGATCTGCTTCTGCTTTGTGGTCACATCATTGAAGACCTGGCCTCTTGCCGCATATCCGCACTCATGACATACGATCACATTATATTTAAGACTGTCAAGCTGCTCATACCTGGGACGCAGGTCCACATCCTGACCGAGAAGCCTGACGCGGTTTGCCTTGACGGCAAGATAATAAAACCGGCCTCCGCACACGGGACAGTTTCCCGTTTTTTTCAGAAGTTCCTCGGCTTCCAGTTCTTCAGGACTTTTCTGTACAACCGCTTCGGCCGCTGCTTCCGGCTTTTTTTCCTCGCCAAACAGATTTCCATCCTTGATGTCCACGCCCAAATTTCCAAGTCCCGACAAAATACCCACTTTCACACCTCCGCAAAATGAATGATACCATCCCCGATTATAAAACAATCCTTGATTTTGTGCAACCTGAGCGGCCTTCAGTCTCTCCTGTATCGGTCTCTTTGAACCCTCATCTCATACATTCTGGCATCAGCCATTTCAATATACTCATCAAGGCTTGTCATCCCCTTTTTCACCGGGAGTACGACAAAACCGTAGCTTGCTCCCACTGAATACGGGTTTGAATGAGACGCATTATAATCTTCAAGACCCTTTTCAACCTTTTCCGAAAACCCGTCCGGTTCTTTGCTGCCCTTTTCCACGGCCGCAAAGATCAAAAACTCGTCTCCTCCGATCCTGACAGCCCTTGATCCTGAAGGAGCGGAATTTTTCAGGATGCCGGAGACCGCTGCTATGGCCTCATCTCCCGCCGCATGTCCGTAGGTGTCATTTAAATGCTTCAGCCCGTTCAGATCGGCGACGCAGACAAAGAGATCCCTGCCGTTTCTCCACGCCTCGTCTATGACTATATCCGAATAATACTTCAGCCCCTTTCGGTTGTAGCATCCCGTCTGCTGATCGGTCATGTTTTCTTCAAAAAGGGCGTCATACCGGTTCTGGAGATTTTTTATTATCAGCCTCTCCTCTCTTTCATGTCTGATCTCCTGGATCTTTCTGTCATTGATGTCCCGTATGAGAAGCAGGAAATCATTTCCCTCCGTGCTGTCCTCGGCTGTTGTATTGCAGATGATCATCTCCGACCAGTAATACCTGCTGTCGGTATGCCTGAGCCTGCATTCCATGGATATATGCACACGGCTTTTCAGCGCTTCCACGCAGGCATCGCGGTCCGTAAACTGTATGAAAGCTTCCCTGTCTGCAGGATGGATGTGCTTTATCAGGCTTTGGCGCAATTCCAAAAAGGAACCGGATTCTACGATATTATCCAGTTCCTTGTTATGATCTATGATGCGGCACTCTCCGGTACGATCGGTTATGGCTGTGATCATCTGGAACAGGCTGCGTATTGAATTATCTAACGGGTTTTTTTCATCGTTTTTCATAATAAAAGATCAGTTTTTTGCCTCCATGGTCTTTCTGAGCGGGATCAGCAATATGAAAACATATACACAGCCGATGAGCGCCGTGATGAACTGAAAGAGCCCGAAGGTCATCTGAAAGACGCCAAGTTTTCCCCGGAGCGGACTCTGCTCCGGTATGAAGGTGGGGAGCAGCCACAAAGAAATTGTAAGTCCCATCACCAGTCCCTTGGCAGCCGCGCTGACAAATGCCATGCAGACAGACTTTACCGAAATGATCTTTCCCGACCCGCTGACCGCAGGTTTAACAAGAAAATGCGTACACACGGCAAGCACCGCATTGCCCAGCATGATGAGGGGCAGGATGCCCGGAACCGCCATCATGACCGGAGATGAGGCTATGAAATAAGCCGTTACCGGGGTTATGATGCACAGAGCCAGCGCACAGGGCAGATTCACCAGAAGCACCGTGAGCATTATACAGGTATTTATTATGGGACCTGTGATAAAGATGCTCAGGTTCTTGAAAAACTGGCTTGCTATGCATATAGCGAGCAATACCGCCGTTATCGTGATCATCCTTGCCGAAAACATACCCTTTGTCTTTTCCATTTTTCAGTCCTCTATTATCTGCTTTAATGTATTTTCCACATTTCCGGCGATATCCTTCATCACGTCTATGGATGCGGATGTCTCCTCTGCGGAGGCCTCCAGATTTGTGGCACGTCCGTTCACACTTTCCACTATCTCGCTGAGCCTTTCGGATTTGACTATCAGCTGATCAACAGTGGCCTTGATGTCGCTGTTGTTCTTGTTGCTGTCATCAGCCGTGGCCTTTGAATCATCCGCCAGCTTTTTGATCTCCTCTGCGACCACTGCAAAGCCCTTTCCCGCCTCGCCTGCACGGGCAGCCTCTATGGAGGCGTTCAATGCCAGGAGGTTTGTCTGCGAGGATATGGCTATGACATCTGTGTTGTTCTTTTCAAGCTTCTGCAGGTATCCGTCTATCTCGGAGAGCACATCCCGAAGTTCCTTTGCAAACCTGTCGACATTTGACATCTCATCCGAAATTCCGGCTGTAGAGATCGCGTTGTCGGTACTGGCCTGCTCGATCTGTGCTATGGAATCTCTCAGGACATCAAAGTTCTCGCTTATCTCTTCTCCAAGCTTTGTCTTTCTCTCCTTCATCTCCTCATGGGCCTTTTGCACCTCTTCCGTCAAGGCAATGGCACGATCCTTCTCTTCGTAGGCGCGGTCCTTGATATAATGTACGCAGTTGTGGATATGATTGAAGCCGTTGTATATGGCTATCGCCATCTCCCTGCAGGAATTGTAGCCGCAGCAGCTGCAGTCTATCGTCTTCTTTTCCTCCGTATCCTTTCCCATCTTTTTGAAGATCTCGTTGAGCTCATTGTCACTCGGAACCTTAAACGCGCAGTCTTTGCTCCTGTCGGTATATTTTCTGACAAAGTCGTTC
>JAFSWJ010000047.1 GCA_017444545.1 Lachnospiraceae bacterium | reverse complement strand
ATGCTGTATCTGATCATGACGATGAAATAAAATACCATCATGACGGTATCGATGAAAAGCGGGCTTATGGTATCCACGAGAGCCTGCGCTATCGTGGCATTTGACTGCTGCCTCATGGTGATATCGCCTGCCATCCTCTGTGAGAAAAACTCGATGGGAAGCCTGAGCACCTTCCACATATATGAGGTATTGCCGACAACAGCCATTTTTCCGTTGATACGAAGCTTATATACAGCCTGTACCCACGCTACTATTATCTGTATCAGCGAAAAGCCTGCAAGGAATACAAAGAAGGGAGTAAACCATCCGGGACCGTTTCCGTCGAGGATCATGTCCAGAAACACCCTTTCAAGACCGGGACTGATGAGTCCGAGAAGGTTTGTTATGATCATGGTCAGCAAAACGAAGACCACGGCCGCTCCCGTGCCCTTCAGGCGTTTTTTTGCAAAGTCCAGAACACTCTTTTTCTTTCCGTCCGCGACAAAGTCTTCGCCGGGCTCAAAAGCCAGACAGATACCGGTGAAGGAATCGTCAAATTCCTCCATGGTGACCTTTACCATGCCTCTTGCAGGGTCATTGATATAGGCATAGCCGTTTTTGAAGCCGTTGCAGACGACAAAATGATTGAAATTCCAGTGGATGATGCAGGGAAAGGATCCCTCATCCTTTAATGTTTCAGGCTCGAGCCTGTAGCCCTGGGCCTGAAGACCGTAGGATCTTGCCGCCTTGAGGACGTTTTTTGCATTGGACCCGTCACGGGATACACCGCAGTCCGCCCTGACCTTTTCAAGCGGTATCCATTTTTTGAAATAGGCAAGCACCATGGTAAGGCAGGCAGCACCGCACTCCAGTGCTTCAAGCTGCATTACCACGGGAACCTTTGCGACTCCCTTTGTAACGGGACTTACAGGTTTTTTTGACATATTCATTGCTGTTTCCTAAATACTCCGCGTTAATGTGTGTTCAATTCAGCAGGAATTTGATGGGATGGACCATCTCCACCGCACCGGATGCATCTGTCACCGGGACATTTCCCACTGATGCCCATGCGAGAACTCCCAAAAGCAATATGATGACCGCGATCAGCACCAGCCACACTCCCGGCGATACCACCTTTATATAGTCATCAAGCTTTTCCGGTGATGACACCCTTTGAAGACTTTTTTCCCTGAACAGACCGCTGTTGTTATTATTATCCATATGTCCGCTCCCTATCTATGTATAATAAGAACTACTCAAGCTGAAATTTTATCACGGATTAACGATACGGTCAAAGATACCTTTGAAGGCTTCAATTGAAAAGAGCAAATTGAAAAGAGCACCCTGATCCTATAGTAGATCCGGATGCTCCGTAGTATTTGGTTTTGTAAACAGACTTTTTATCTCCGCTTCTATTCTTTGCTCTACCGGAATTAAGTACTGCTTACATTTTATATATCGGCAGGATTTTATTATTCAACAGGGTGTTATGTCACCAAGGCCAGATCAGTTTATCATTTTTTATTATCTGTTCAGGATCCTGCCGCGGATGCGGTTTACCACCGTAACTATTATGGGACCGAAGACATAGCAGGATATCACCTCGCCCGCAAAGACCGAAAAGGCCAGGAGGAGCAGTACCGACACCCGCCCGGTTGCGGAACCCATGGTGGTGATGCCGTAACCGAAATAAAGAACAAAGGGTATGATCAGCGCATTTACGAGCACCGTGGGTATGGGTATCAGCAGACTGTGCTTTATATCAAGCTTTTCGCCGCATTTCCTTTTTACCGCTTTTGTGATGGGAAGCGTGAGCAGCACCGCTATGAGGGTTGCCAGGGTTCCGAATATCATGTCTATGACGCTGCCGCCGAAGAGATTGGTCAGAAAGCAGCCGAGGACCACGCCCCAGGCTGCAGCCGGCGTGAAAAAGATGAGCATGCACATCGATTCCGCCACCCTGCACTGTATCTCCAGATATGAAAACTGGTAGGTCAGCAGCGACAGTACAACATATATCGCCGCGATGGCTCCCGCCTCGACAAGCATTATCACTCCCTTTTGCTTCCTGTCCATAATCAATTGCCTGTGTCCTTTCTCTCCCCAATGTTTCAACATTCTATCGTAAGAACTCGCGCGAAGTCAACCGTATGTATCAGGGGGGGTGCACGGCGTCCGGTGGACGCCGGTTTTGCACCGACCGGAGCGGAGCGGAGACCGGTTCTCTGTTTCAGGGGGACGGTTCTCTGTTACACTTTGTGCGTAACAGGGGACGGTTCTCTGTAACACCTGTAT
>JAFSWJ010000007.1 GCA_017444545.1 Lachnospiraceae bacterium | reverse complement strand
GATTATCTCGATCCAGGTCTTTCCCTGATTGATGACTATCTCCTTGCCTTCATTGTCAAAATACCTTGCGGCGCCTGTATCCTCATCAAACCTGATCCATGCACCGTCCCTTGCTTTTCCCCTGGTGATATAGGTCATCTTGCCTCCCATATGACAGTCAAAGCCGAGGTAACCGTTATCATCCACCTGGGTCCACTTCGAGTACTGCAGGATGATATTGTCGACTGCAAGCTGCTCATCGTTCATATCATCTATCTGGGGCTCCCCGTACTGGAACCTGTAATACTTTTTGTCCTTTTCATTATATTCGAACCAGGGTTTGTTTATGAGGTATCCCGGCTCCACATGAGTGGCATCATAGGAATCTATGGAATCGGGAATGATCTCGTCATCATCACGCGCAAAGGTGAACTTTCCCTTGTAATCTGCATTGTAGGCAGTATCATATCCCATAGTCTCTATGCCCTTTTTGATACCCTTTGCACTGGCATAGGCATTGTGGGGTGCCTGCCTGTCCGTGGTCCTGTAATACACGGTATTTCCGATGGAGGAAAGACCGCTTAAATTGTCCACAAAGGGTTCCTCAAGGAGAGGCACCGCATAGCTCGACTGTCCGTAGTGACAGTAAATGGCATCATATTCAAGAGCATAATAAACGAAATAGTTCCTGCAGCTGCGGACGGATCCTATCTTTTCAAGGTCATCATAATTCTCAAAAATACCCATCATACGCGTAAGGGACCCTTCCACAACACACTCATAGATGACATCGGCAAAGCTCACCCCCGTCATGGGCTGGGCGTCCTTGATGTTGTTCAGCATCACGGCAACCGGTCTCCTGTCACCGATGGATGAGGGAACAAAACGTCCTGTCAGATAACTTCTGACCTCGTCTCCCTGTCTTTCCCTTTCACTGTCATAGGCTGAAACATAGCCGTACTCCGTATCTATGGTCCCTTCCTTTGCTTCCGGCAGGGCTTCGGTGTTTTCCGAAACGGACTGCTCGAAATTTTCGTAGGCTCCGGGATCCGTCACCTCCGGTTCTGCCGGATCAGGAGTTTCTGCCGCATCCTTTGTCCCGCAGGCAAAAAAACAAGTGCACATGAACAGCGCACACAAGGTTATGATAAACTTATTCTTCAAGAGCTGCCTCCCGTGTTATCTTCAGATCGTCAAGGATCTCCTCCTGGGCCTTTTCCATGACGATCCTGTCTTTTTCTTCAATATGGTCAAACCCCTGTAAGTGTAGCATACTATGTACGATAAGAAAAGCCATTTCTCTTTTGAGACTGTGCCCGAAATCGCGTGCCTGACAGGCTGCACGTTCAAGGCTGATGACTATGCTTCCAAGCATCAGCTCATCATTTTCGGGGTCAAAGCACTCCGCTCTTTTGTCCTCCCCGATGTCAAACCTGCCCGGCTCTTCAAATTCAAGCAGCGGAAAGGATAATACATCCGTGGCCCTGTCTATGTCTCTGTACTCCTTGTTGAGCTTTCTGATCTCACCGTCATCCGTGACCGTCAGGTCGACCTCACACTCAAAGGGACAGCCGGTATAAAGCAGTGCCTTCCTGGCACACAGATCAAACAGACCCTCTATATCAAGGCCGCTCTCCCTTGCGGCATCATCAGCCTCAACGCAGAAAGTCATAATAGAGCTTCTCCTCTTTCAGATACTTTCTGATGCGGTACAGATGCTGGATCTTGAGTCCGGATTTCTGAAGTCTGCCGTTCCTCGAGCCTATGAGAGAATTGATCACCCTGTCTATCAGCTTTTCGTAATCGATATCCTCCTCTCCCTTTTCCATTCGTACCAGAACCTCGTTATCACTGTGTCCGCGATACAAAGGAGAGATGCCTCGGGAGGGATCTCCTCCAGGCGGTCATTTCCGTACTGCTCCAGTATCTTTATCATCGGCCACGGGAAATTCTCTCTTTTCACCATATGTACCGTGGCATCCGCTATGCTCATATTATTGTTTGAAAGAACTCCTATCCTGTGATAAAAGCCTGCTCCCTTCATCAATGCCCTGTCAAAGCCCAGCTTGTCCGAAAGCCTGTCACAGATATAGGCGGTATGTATGGAACGCTTGTATTCCTTTTTGTCCTTTTCCTTCAGTTCCAGGAGAAGCGGATGCTCCGGATCCACT
>JAFSWJ010000046.1 GCA_017444545.1 Lachnospiraceae bacterium | reverse complement strand
AAGGACAGCATAATAAATGCAGTTAACGGTGATTCAAACGGGACCATGATCACGGTCTGAAAAAACGGAGGGTCTTTATTATGGATGAGAGAATCTCGGTATACGAAACAAAAATGCAGAAATCCCTTGATAATCTGGACGGGGAATATGCGGGGATCAGGGCCGGAAGGGCAAATCCTCACATCCTCGACAAGCTGAGGGTTGATTATTACGGAACTCCCACACCGATCCAGCAGGTCGGAAACGTGGCCGTGCCCGAGGCAAGGGTCATCACCATCACTCCCTGGGAAAAGACCATGCTCAAGGAGATAATAAGGGCGATAGAAACCTCCGATATAGGCATCAATCCCGGAAATGACGGCAGCACCATCAGACTCGTATTTCCGGAGCTCACCGAGGAGCGAAGGAAGGAGCTGTGCAAGGAGGTAAAGAAAAAGGGTGAGGAATGCAAGGTCGCCATCAGAAATATCAGGCGCGACGGCAATGATGCCCTGAAAAAGCTTTCAAAGACCGAGATCTCCGAGGATGAGATCAAGGATCTGCAGGACGAGCTGCAAAAGCTGACCGACAAATACGTGAAAAAAGTTGACGATATGGCGGCCACAAAGGAAAAGGAAATAGTCACGATCTGATGAACGTACCCGAGCATATAGCCATAATACTTGACGGCAACGGCAGATGGGCAAAATCCAAGGGGATGCCCAGAAACTACGGACATACCGTGGGTGCAAAAAACGTGGAGAATATCTGCCGGGCCTGCCATGACATAGGGGTCAGATATCTGACTGTATATGCCTTTTCAACGGAAAACTGGAAAAGATCCGATGATGAGGTGTCGGCGATAATGAAGCTGCTGAGAGGATACCTTCGCACCTGCTTCAAACTGGCAGATGACAACGATATGTGTGTACGGGTCATCGGGGATATCACAAGGCTTGAAGCGGATATGCAGGACACCATAGTCAGGCTTCAGGAGCATACAAAAGATCACACAGGTCTTTATTTTACCATAGCTTTGAACTACGGCTCACGGGATGAACTCATCCGCGCGGCAAACAGGATCATGAAGGATCGCGAGGCGGGACTCATAAGCGGTGAGATCACCGAGGAGCTTTTCGGATCCTATCTGGATACTGCAGGGCTTCCCGATCCCGATCTGCTCATCAGGACCTCGGGAGAGGAAAGGCTTTCAAACTTCCTGTTGTGGCAATGCGCATATACCGAATTCTATTTTACCGATGTACACTGGCCTGCCTTTGACAGGGAGGAACTGATGAAGGCGGTTGAGGCTTTCAGTGAAAGGAACAGACGCTATGGCGGGATTTAGGACAAGAGTAATAAGCGCCGCTGTGCTGGTGGCGGTACTCGGTCTGGCTCTGTTTTACGGAGGCGTCTGGCTTTGGGCGCTTCTTTTATTTCTGTCCGAGGCCGGTCTTTTTGAATTCTACAGAGCCGTCAGAAAAAACGGAAAAAAAGACCGCAGAGTCACTGCGACAGAGTTTGTGGGGTACATCGGCTGCCTCATTTATTATCTTGTGATGCTTTTTTCGGGAGCGGAAAACCACCTTTTCTACACGGTCATAGGCATACTTATCCTGCTCATGTTCGTTTTTGTGGCAAGGTTTCCGGAGTATGACAGTGACGAGTTCATCAGGGCCTATTTCGGGGTCATCTATGTCTGCGTCACCCTTTCATTTGTCTATCTCATCAGGACCGGTGAACACGGGCAATACATTGTCTGGGTGATCTTCATCAGCTCCTGGATCTGCGATACCTGCGCGTATCTTGTGGGAGTTCTCATCGGAAAGCACAGGCTGGTGCCGAAGCTCAGTCCGAAAAAATCGGTGGAGGGCGCCATCGGGGGAGTTGCGGGAGCATCGCTTGTGGGCTATCTTTTCGGCACGTACACCGGCATGGGCGGCATGAGTGTCATGATAATAAGTGCGGTGGGCGCAGTGATCTCACAGTTCGGGGATCTGACAGCCTCGGCCCTCAAAAGGAGTCATGATATCAAGGACTACGGAAAGATCATACCGGGGCACGGGGGGATACTTGACAGGTTTGATTCCGTCATAATAACCTCGGCTGTGACATATATTTTATCGAGATTATTGTTTGGATAATATATGAGATCAACTTAAGCGGTGAAGGAATAATGAGTATGAAAAATATAACCATCCTCGGTTCGACGGGGTCGATAGGTGAGCAGACCCTTGACATAGTGAGAAATAATAAGGACCGGTTTGCGATCCGGGCCCTTGCGGCAAAGAGCAGCACGGAGAGGCTTGAGCAGCAGATCCGGGAGTTTGAGCCGGATTGCGCTGTCCTTTATGATGAGGATGCGGCAAAAGCCCTGAAAGAAAAGGTAAAGGACACCTCCTGCAGGGTGCTTTCCGGCATGGAGGGTCTCAAAGAGGCGGTCCGCCTTGACGGCACGGACGTTGTGGTGGGAGCCATGGTGGGCATGATAGGCATAGAGCCTGTCATAGAGGCCATCAACTCCGGCTGCGACATAGCACTTGCAAACAAGGAGACCCTGGTCTGCGCAGGTCACATCATCATGGAGCTTGCAAGAAAGAAGAAGGTCAGGATCATCCCCGTGGACAGTGAGCATTCCGCCATATACCAGTCACTTCGCGCGGGAGAAAAGAAAGAGGTCGAAAAGATCCTGCTCACAGCCTCCGGCGGACCTTTTTTGGGCAGGACAAAGGAGGAAATAAAAAATATCACGGTAAAGGATGCCTTAAAGCATCCCAACTGGGACATGGGAGTGAAGGTTACCATAGACTCGGCATCCCTTGTAAACAAGGGACTTGAGGTCATGGAGGCCCGCTGGCTTTTTGATGTGGACATAGACGACATTGAGGTGGTGGTCCATCCCCAGAGCATCATCCATTCCATGGTACAGTTTACCGACGGCGCGGTGATCGCACAGCTTGGGATCCCGGACATGCACCTGCCCATCCAGTACGCCCTGACGGTCCCGGAAAGGATCCCGCTTTCGGGCAAAAGGCTCGACTTTTTTGAACTTCAGAAGCTGACGTTTTTCAGGCCCGATACCGGTACCTTCAGGGGACTGGAGCTTGCTTTGAGGGCTGCAAAGGCTGGCGGACTTCTGCCCACGGTCTTTAACGCCGCAAATGAGGTGGCGGTGAAGGCTTTTGCAGAGGAAAAGATAGGATTTACACAGATCCCCGAACTGATAGAGGATGCCATGGATAATGTCAGACTTCCGCAGGAAACGGATCTTTCAGGGATCATGCAGGCAAGGGATGCGGCATTTGAATATACGAAAGGCAGATTGTCATGCTGATAAAGCTTTTGATCTTTTTCATCATTTTTTCAGTCATAGTCATAGTCCATGAGGGCGGCCACTGCATCATCGGAAAGGCCAACGGCATAGGCGTCAGGGAGTTTGCCATAGGACTTGGTCCTACGATTGTAGGATTTAATAAGAACGGAACGAGGTATTCCATCAAAGCCCTGCCCTTTGGCGGCGTATGCATATTTGAGGGCGATGACGGCGACGAAAGCTCACCCTCATCTTTCAGAAACGCATCCGTCTGGTCACGCATAGCAACGGTGGCAGCGGGTCCTATGATGAATTTCGTACTTGCCTTTTTTCTCTCTGTGGTGGTCATTTCAGCCTCGGGCTACGATACTCCCGTGCTTCACAGTGTCATCGAAGGATACCCTGCCGAAGAGGCCGGGCTTATGGCAGGAGATGAGATCGTAAAGATCAATAATAAGAAAATAGATATCTACCGCGATATCACTCTCTGGACCATGTTCAATACCGAAAAAAGTGCAACCGTCACCTACAGACGTGACGGAAAGCTTTATGAGACCGTCATAACCCCGAAATACAGCGAGGAGGACGGCAGATACCTCTTTGGCTTCAGGGGACCGGCCGAATATGTGAAGGGAAACCCGCTTTCCGTTATCAAATACAGCGCCATAGAGGTCAGATACTGGCTTGAAGCCTCGGTGAAGAGCGTGTATATGCTCATCCGGGGCAGATTCAGCGTAAATGACCTTTCGGGACCTGTAGGTGTGGCAAAGGTCGTAGGCGATGTCTACGACGAATCAAGACATGAAGGTTTTTATTATGTGATGCTGAATCTCCTGAGCCTTTCAACTTTGCTGACTGCAAACCTGGGGGTGATGAACCTGCTTCCCTTTCCTGCGCTTGACGGCGGCAGGCTGCTCTTTTTATTCATCGAGGCAGTCACAAAGAAAAAGCCCCCGGCAAAGGTGGAGGGCGTGATAAATCTCATCGGCATGTCTTTTCTCATGGTCCTCATGGTCTTTGTGATGGTAAACGACATAGCAAAGATCGTGAAGTGAAATTTTTTTGTTGACACAACGCAATGCGTGTGCTATTTTATTAACTACCTCAACCGTTACGGTGTTCACCGTATCCTTTCCAAAACAGGTTTATGTATCAGACGGTCGATGAACGATCAGCAGGGAGGTGATAGAGATTTTACTTGCAAACCGTTACCGTGTGCTGAAAAAGCTCGGTACGGGCGGGATGGCAAACGTGTATCTTGTGCGTGACAGCAAGCTGGGGATGCTGTGGGCGGTAAAGGAACTCGGAGATTCGGGGGAATTTACAAATTACACCAGAAAAGCGGAGGTAAGCGTGCTCCGAAGGGTGTCCCATCCGAATCTGCCAAGGGTCACGGATATCTTTGATGAGAACAAAAAGACCTATATGGTCATGGACTACATCGAAGGAAAAAGCCTCAGGGAGATCCTCGATACGGGAAAAAAGATCCCGCCCGGACAATTCTACAAATGGTCGCTTCAGATCACATCAGCCCTTTTCTATCTGCATTCAATGAATCCACCGGTCATCTACCGGGACCTCAAACCCTCAAACATAATGATCAGGCCTTCGGGCGACGCAGTCCTCATTGATTTCGGAACTGCAAAAAAATCCGGCGGGCAAAAGGATGAATTTGCCCTCGGGACAGCAGGATATGCCGCGCCGGAGCAGTACGAAGGGATATCCGGAAAAAGGAGCGATATCTTTTCCCTCGGAAGGGTGCTTTCCGATATGTCGGGCAGCGACGCGACCCTGTTTTTGCGCCACATAATAAAAAAATGCACGGCTGCAGACCCCAAAAAACGCTACAGGAGCGTTGAAAGCGTAAGGCATGCACTGATCATATCCAGGGATATCTACAAGTATGCAATAGCTCTTACAACTGTGATAATAATAGCAGGGATCGGAATATACAAAAGCGGGGAAAACGCCAGGGACTCCGTCAGGGAGATAAAGGAACTCAATGAGAGTGAAAGGGTAAATGCTTCCTACGAAAACGCGCTGATGTGCTTTTACGAACTGCGCGATTATCCGGCGGCCCGTTCGTATTTTGAAAAGGCAGACGGGGACAGGATCCCGGAGAGCAGTTATTATGTCAGGCTGTGTGATGTGCTGCTCGATCCCGGCAGGGACAGGGATGAGATGTTTGAGGTGATAGAGGAATTTGAGGGCTTCAACGAAAGAGAGGTGAAAAAAGCGGATCCTTCAAGAAAGGCAAAAAACGACCTTCGGATCGCGCGTATCTATCTGGCTTTTTCCGACGGGGATCAAAAAAGGCTTCAAAGGGCCAGGGCCATACTTGAGGGGACAGATCCCGGTGATGAGAGCATAAATTCTGACGCCCTTCTGCTGCTTGAGGCGGTGTACCGGGAACTGGGCAGGATCTCGGAAAAGGAAAAATGGTTTCAAAAGGCCATAGAATGCAATGACAGGCTGATCAGTCTTGCAGACCAGCAGAAAGATGAGGAGGCTGCGGCAAAAAGGTATTTAAGCTCTGCCAGGCTGTACGAGGAGCTTTCCATGTACAAAAAGGCTGACGGGTGTTACAGGAGTTCAAAGGAGAATTTTCCGGGAGTGTGCCCGGAGATCTATACCGGACATCTGAGGCTTCTGATCTCAAAGGGAGCATCAGGGGAAAGGATACGGCAGGCTTACAGAGAGGCACTGTCGGTTGAGGGGATGCAAAACAACAGGGAGTTTGTCAAATTAAAAGAAAGGATGAAGGATGAATAGAAAAAGAGATAACAGGATGTTTTTTAATCTTACAGCTGTGGGTGTGTTTTTGTTCACCATACTGCTTT
>JAFSWJ010000006.1 GCA_017444545.1 Lachnospiraceae bacterium | reverse complement strand
TGCCTGTATCATCAACAACCAGGGTCAGCTTTTATTCTCATCGGAAAATACAGGTGAGCTTTCCATCACAAAGGAAACCGCCGACCACGATCTGAGGGATTCCGATAATAAAGACCTGGCGTCTCTTGTCACCGATGCCATGAACGGACTTGAAGCATACAGAGTGGTCGAGGTAAACGGTGAGAGATACTGCGCAGCGTTTGCATCAATGGAGACCGTAGGCTGGAGCTTCCTCATCATGATTCCCGAAAAGACGGTTCAGGAACCGACTCATGAGCTGATGCAGGAAATAGAGACCATTACCGTTGAGGCTGAAGGACAGACAGTCAGATTGTTAAAGGATCTGGCGTTGTCCATGGTTGTTACGGGTGTTATCGTGATCGCGGTTGCGGTTATTATGGCGATCTTCATATCACGCTATGTGGTCAGACCTTTGCAGAAACTTACCGAAAAGGTGGGTGAGATAGAAGGTGACGATCTTGAATTTGAATGGGAGGATGTGAAGGAAGACGAGATACAGACCCTTGCCGTTTCATTCAAAAACATGACGCAGCGTATGAAGGAATACATTGAAGAGGTCACGAGGATAACTGCGGAAAAGGAAAAGATCGGCGCAGAGCTTTCCGTTGCGACCCAGATCCAGGCGGATATGCTGCCGAGGATCTTCCCGCCCTTCCCCGAAAGAAGGGAGTTTGATCTTTATGCGACCATGGATCCGGCAAAGGAAGTGGGCGGAGATTTCTATGACTTCTTCCTCATCGACAACGATCATCTGGGACTTGTTGTTGCGGATGTGTCCGGCAAGGGAGTTCCCGCAGCCCTCTTTATGGTCATAGCAAAAACGCTCATAAAGAACAGGGCGCTGCTTGGAGGTTCACCCTCCGAGGTTTTGTCCTATGCAAACGAACAGCTTTGTGAAGGAAATGAAGCAGAGCTTTTTGTCACCGTATGGTTTGCCATCGTTGAGATCCCGACCGGAAAAGGGATCGCGGCAAACGCAGGACACGAGCATCCGGCGATCAAACGCGCGGGAGGAAAGTGGGAGCTTTCGGTCTACCGTCATTCGCCTGCGGTTGCGACCATGGAAGGCATCAGGTTCAGGGAGCATGAATTCGAACTTCATCCGGGAGATGCACTCTATGTTTACACCGATGGTGTTCCGGAGGCGACCAATATCAATGATGAACTTTTCGGACCGGAGCGCATGCTCGAATCGCTGAACAGGGATCCGGACGCTGATGTGGAAACACTGTTAAAGTCTGTAAAGAAGGACGTGGATGACTTTACCGGAGAGGCTCCGCAGTTTGATGATATAACAATGCTCGGTCTCATCTGGAACGGAAATAAATGATGTGAACCCTTTCGGAAAAACATCCGGTGCAGACAAAAAACACAGAAATCGGCATAATCACTATTGAAATTTTTTTTCATATAATATAGAATCGTCTCATATCAACACAGTTTTTCTTTATTTAATAAGAGGGAGATGGACATGAAATTTGAAGAAGTTGTAAAGAAGGCAAAAGCCAATCTGAAAAAGGCAGATGCAGGAAAGGTCGGAGACCACGTAGCTGTACAGTTTGATATCACCGGCGAAGGCGAAGGTGCTTTCTATGCAGAGGTAAAGGATGGCGTTATCGATGTTCAGCCTTACGAGTACAAGGATAATGATATCAAGGTAACTGCTTCTGCTGAGGATATTCTTGCTATCACGGCAGGAGAGGTCAGCTATACCGAACTCCTTTCTGACGGAAGAGCATCCGGAGACGGCGTGAAGGCATCAAAGATCGACAAGCTTGAGTACAAGGTAAAGGCCGGAATGGTTGCAAAGAAGCCCGCAGCAAAGAAGCCCGCTGCAAAGAAACCTGCAGCAAAAAAACCGGCTGCAAAGAAGCCTGCAACAGCAAAGAAGCCTGCAGCAAAAAAGACAGCCGCAGCAAAGAAACCTGCAGCAGCAAAAAAGACAACCGCAGCAAAGAAACCCGCTGCAGCAAAAAAGACGGCAGCTGCAAAGAAGTAAGATAAGCGTAAACGGATTGCTATCACGTACTGCCATACCTCTTTGGTGTGGCAGTATTATTATGTAAGGAGGAACAGATGTTTCCAAAGGATTTCTTGTGGGGAGCAGCTTCGGCTGCGTATCAGATAGAAGGAGCATACAGGGAGGACGGAAAAGGAGAAGGGATATGGGATCACTTCTCTCATGAAAAAGGAAAGGTAAAGCACGGCGATAACGGTGATGTTGCCTGCGATCATTATCACCGTTACAGGGAAGATATCGCGTTGATGAAGGAACTCGGATTAAAAAGTTACCGTTTTTCCATCAGTTGGCCCAGAGTCCTTCCCGAGGGCACCGGAAAGGTAAACGAAAAGGGTCTGAAGTTTTATTCGGATATCATTGACCTCCTTTTGCAGGCGGGGATCGAACCGCTTGTGACCCTGTATCACTGGAATCTTCCCATGGCTTTATATGAAAAGGGCGGATGGAAAAATGATGAAAGCCCCGAATGGTTTGCTGAGTATGTGAAGGTTATCGTGGATGCGCTTTCAGACAGAGTGGGTTTTTTTATTACCTTTAATGAACCCCAGATCTTTGCAGGCGGCGGATATCACAGAGGTTATCACGCACCCTTTGAAAAGGTTTCCACAAAGGAAATGATGACCATCACCCGCAACATCCTCCTGGCGCACGGCAGGGCGGTAAAGACCATCCGTGAAAACGCAAAGAGGGAAGTGGAGGTCGGCATGGCTCCCACGGGACCTGTCTTTGTTCCCGAAAATGATTCGCCCGATGCGGTTGAGGAAGCCAGAAAGAAATCATTTTCAATTGACGAAAATAATTATTCCCACTCAAATGCATGGTGGGGAGATCCCGTACATTTCGGGAGATTTCCTGTGGAGGCGCAGGAGATCTTCGGTGAGGATCTGCCGAAGTTTTCAAAGGATGAATGGGAACTGATATCGGCTCCCCTTGATTTCTACGGCTTTAATGTTTATCATGCATCCTCAGCTTATGGGCCTCTTGATTATGAGTACAGGTATGATGAGTACTCATACCCGGGAAGCCCGAGAAATTCCCTGGGCTGGAACATCACACCGAGGGTGCTTTATTACTCTCCGAAATTTCTCTTTGAAAGATACGGGAAGCCTGTGATGATAACAGAAAACGGCATGGCAAATCTTGACTGCGTATCCCTTGACGGAAAGGTCCATGATCCGCAGAGGATCGACTACATGAACCGTTATCTGCTTCAGCTTGAAAAGGCCATCGACGACGGAGTGGAGGTTCTGGGCTATCATTACTGGTCCATAATGGACAATTTCGAATGGGCGGAAGGCTACGATCCGCGCTTCGGTCTCGTTTACGTAGACTACAGAAATGAAAACCGCATCCCGAAGGACTCAGCCTTCTGGTACAAAAAAGTCATCGAAACCAACGGAGCTTTTCTGCATTGAGGTCAATCAGGGGACGGTTATG
>JAFSWJ010000045.1 GCA_017444545.1 Lachnospiraceae bacterium | reverse complement strand
TTGCAAAACGCGCTCTTGAATATATGAAGGAGACCAGGATCGCCGACGAGATGATCATCGGTCCCGAATACGAATTTTACATCTTTGATCAGGTAGCATACGAAAACAGTGCCCAGAGCTGCGGATACGCCATAGAGGCCAGACAGGCCGACTGGGCATCGGGGTATCAGGATAATAATAACGGCTACCAGATCCGAAACGGCGCAGGCTATCACATGAGCCTTCCCATGGATGTAAATAACGACCTCAGAAGCCGCATGTGTCTTTCCATGGCTGAATGGGGGATAGACGTGAAATACCATCATCACGAGGTGGGCGGCTGCGGACAGATGGAGATAGAGGTGGAGCTTGGAGATATGCTCAAGCTTGCAGACGATACCATGTCCGCAAAATACGTGATAAAAAACGAGGCCATGCTCGACGGCTGCACGGCGACTTTGATGCCAAAGCCCGTTGCAGGTGAGGCCGGAAACGGCATGCATGTCCATATGCTCTTAAAAAAAGACGGAAAGCCGGTATTTTATGACGCGGAAGGATATGCGCAGCTTTCAAAGACCGCGCACTATTTCATGGGTGGACTTTTGACCCATGCCCGTTCCATCTGCGCCATCACAAATCCTTCAACAAATTCCTATAAGAGACTGATCCCGGGCTTTGAGGCACCGGTTACCATAGGCTATGCCATGGCAAACAGAAGCGCCGTCATCAGGATCCCCGCATACGCAAAGACCCCCGATACCAAGCGCTTTGAACTTCGAAATCCCGATGCCACCTGCAATCCCTACTACGCATACGCAGCCATCCTCATGGCGGGACTTGACGGAGTCAAAAAGCAGATCGATCCCTCCACAAAGGGCTGGGGGCCTTTTGACTTCAACCTCTTTGATCTGTCGGAGGAGGAAAAGAAAAAGATCGAAGGACTCCCCTCAACCCTCGATGAGGCCCTTGACGAGCTTGAAAAGGACCACGCCTATCTCACCGAGGGCGGCGTGTTCCCCGAAAGACTGCTTGACCAGTTCATAAAAAGGAGAAGGAAGGATGCAAAGATGATCTCAAAACTGCCTCATCCTGCAGAGTTTTCAATGTATTACGATCTGTAAAAAAGGATCCTATGATAATAAAAGAACTTCCGGTCGACAAATGGATCGATTATCTGAAAAAACATCCGGTTCCGGAACTGATGGATGAAGAATGCATGAAAGCCCTTGAAAATGTGAGGGCTGAATACGGCAATACCATAAGCCACGGAGCCGGACTTGAGGTGAGGCTTTCAGAGGAAGCCAGGTATGCCGACTACATAATGAACATCGATACAAGCGAGATCCCTCATGTGGAAAGCCTTTGGTACGAGCTTGATTATGCGGCGTTTAAGGATGAAAAAAAGGAGATCATCCCCTGTCTGTTTGCAAATATCTCCCGGGATGAGGACGGAAGCTATAATAAAACCCGCGATGAGACACTTCCCGCAATGATGGGGGAGCACCGGATGATGCTTTTGAAAAAGGCTTTCGATGATGTGGTATCAAGGCTTCCGAAGGGTGCACATATCAAGCAGGTCGGCTCCATGTCAAGCCGCGGAGAGCTTGATATCATGAGGCTTGTCATTGCCTTTCCCTCGTGGGATCTGATCCCGGAGGGGCTGTCGGATATCGGCTGGCAGGGAGATACAAAGGCATTGCAGGAAGCCCTCGCACCCTGGAAGGAAACCGGCATGGCGGCCGTCAATATAGACCTTGGCGAAAACGGCGTTTTGTCAAAGATCGGCATGGAGACATCCTCCCGCTGGAGGCAGCCCATCCTCGTTGACAAATTCAT
>JAFSWJ010000044.1 GCA_017444545.1 Lachnospiraceae bacterium | reverse complement strand
TTCTTCAAAAAATCCCAGTTCTATGAGAAGCTGCTCGGCTTTGTCGATCATGTGAAGCTTTTCCTCCGTGATCTCCTCGCCATAGACGAACCTTGATGCAAGGCAGGCATAGGACGGCTTGCTCCAGGTTGGCAGTCCCATGGCCTTTGAAAGCTCCCTGATATCCTGCTTGCAAAGCCCCGCCTCGCGCAGCGGACTTTTGACCGAAAGTTCCTCCACTGCCTGCAGTCCCGGCCTGTAATCTCCCAGATCATCAATATTCGAGCCTTCCGCCGCATGATCGATCCCGTTTTCAGCCGCTAACCTTTTTATCTCTTCAAATATCCCGCGCTTGCAATAATAACAGCGTTCGGGACCATTATTCGCATACTCTTTTTCTTTGAAGGGATCCGTTTTGAAGATGATCTGCCGTATCCCTCTTTCCCTGCAAAAAGCCTCCGCCTCCTTTAATTCACGCTCAGGTATGGACGCATCCGCAGATGTTGCCGCGATAACCCTTTCACCCAGCACATTATGCGCCACGGCAAGCAGGAAGGAAGAATCCACCCCTCCTGAATAACCGACCGCAAGGGAACCCAGCTCCACAAGATACTCCTCAAGCCTTTCCAGTTTTTTCTGAAGTTCCTCAGATATCTTCTCCGATTTTATTATCATCCGATCATCCTTTTTCATCAAATCTCTCAAGAAACGAATGCTTTTCTCCCGAGATCTTGTAGCCCGGAAATGTGCGCAGATCAACAGCGTGGATACTGTTAAAGATATTCTGTTCGATCTCCGGATTGTTCTTTTTCAGCTCACGGATCAGCTCCTTGATCTCCAGCCTCTTTGAATCGCCTTCATCCGCAGCGGTCTTTTCCGTAAAACTGCAGGCGCACCGGATAAACTCCAGATCATTGTGATCCCTCCATGCAAGGATATCCTCCTCCCTGATACAGTACAGCGGCCGGATCAGCTCCATCCCTTCAAAATTGGTACTGTGCAGCTTCGGCAGCATGGCCTGAAGCTGTGAGCTGTAAAACATGGCCATGACCGTGGTTTCGATCACATCATTCAGATGGTGCCCAAGCGCGATCTTGTTGCACCCAAGTTCTCTCGCCTTTGCATAGAGATTCCCTCTTCGCATCCTGGCACACAGGTAACAGGGCTTTCCTTTCTGACTGTCCGCTATATCAAAGATCCGGGTCTCAAAAATCGTGACCGGTATATGCAGAAGCTTTGCATTACTTTCGATCTTTTGCCTGTTTACTGCATTGTACCCCGGGTCCATCACAAGATAGACCACATCAAAGGGATAATCAGTATGCCGGTGCAGCATCTGCACAAGCTTTGCCATCAGCATGGAATCCTTGCCACCTGAAATACACACAGCGACACGGTCTCCCTCCTGTATCAGCTCATACTTTTTCACTGCCTGTATGAAGGGTGTCCAGAGCCTGTTGTGGAACGTCTTGTGTATGCTCCGCTCTATTGACTTGCATGCCTCATCTGTATCTTTCATCATTCCTTCCCGGTCCATAATAAAAACGTCCCGTCTCTTCGGACGGTAACCATCGTAAGGTTTTCCTTTTTTGCAAGCTCAACACCGCTCTGTGTGGGAAAGGTCTTTGATGCCAGAAGCGAAACCCCCGCATTGACAGCCTTTTTCACCATATCGGACGGCATCCTGCCGGTGGTGAAAAGAAAGCATTCCGAAAGATTTATCCCGTTTTTGAGGGCATATCCTACAACCTTGTCCATGGCATTGTGCCTGCCGATGTCCTCCCTGCAGCATATCACTTCATCTTTTCCTGCTAGGTAACACGCATGGACCGCATGGGTTTCCAGAAATACAGGTTCCCCTTCCTCCATTCTCTTCAGGATCTCCTCAAACCATGAAGGCTCCCACTTGACGGGATTGGTGTTTCCACGCTTCCGGTCTGTCCTTCCGGCATGGTTTTTTCTCAGCGTAACCGCTGCCTCAAGCCCTTTGCCGCTGATGGTAATATCAGCTATATCGTCGATGCCGTCGATCATCCCGTCCGTAAACATACGTCCCATGATCAGTTCATCCGGATACTGCGGCGTGCACACAAAATGCATGGAAGGCTGCCCGTCAACTGTCACTGTCATCTCATGCTCATATGCAACCGCTGCAGATTCTTTTGTTCCCTGCACCGGAAGCACGACCGATGCGGGCATTTCAACAAAAATATTACTCATACCTGCATATTATACCCAAAAAGGTGACAGGGGGGCGCTAAACGTCCAGTGGACGTTTGTTCAGCGCCGACCGAAGCAGAGCGGAGAGGTCCCTCTGTCACACCTCTGTCACACTTGTCATCCCGCCAGATCATTCAGCACCTCGCCCGCCATGATGAGACCAGCGACGGATGGTACAAAGGCTGTTGAGCCGGGGGTATCCCTGCGATCGGAGCATTTTTTCGGCTCTTCCTTTGAATATACCACCTTGAGGGAATCGATCCCTCTCTTTCGGCATTCGTGGCGCATCACCTTTGCAAGCGGACAGACGGATGTCTCATAGATATCAGCCACCTCAAACAATGAGGGTTCCAGCTTGTTTCCCGCACCCATCGACGAGATCACGGGAACTCCCGCTTCCTTTGCCTTTTCTATGATCGACAGTTTTCCGGTTACCGTGTCTATGGCATCCACCACATAGTCGTATTCGTGAAAATCAAACTGATCCGCAGTCTCCGGGAGAAAAAAAGTTTTAAATCCCCTGACCCTGCAGTCGGGGTTTATGTCGTGCACTCTCTCTTCGGCCACCTCAACCTTGTACCTGCCCACGGTCTTTGTGGTGGCTATTATCTGCCGGTTGATATTTGAAGGGCAGACAATGTCGTTATCGATGAGGTCAAGTGCGCCTATCCCGCTCCTTGCCAGAGCCTCCACAACATAGCCGCCCACTCCGCCTATTCCGAAAACCGCGACCCGGGAGGCCGCAAACCTTCCCATGGTCTCCTCTCCGTATAATAACTGCGTTCTTGAAAACTGTTCCGGCATCAAAACATGTTCCTCCGGGTATCATCATGGATACCTATGTCTGCCAATAACCGCACCCCCATATTATACATCATCTTTACAGCTTCATCCTTGGGCAGCCTGTAGCTGTCAAACATCATCATGACTGCCAGTCCATGGGTATATATGACGACATCCCTGACTGCTTCACCTGCTGCCTCGGGTGACACATCATATTGGGCAGTAAGCTTTTCAAATGCCTCTTTATCAAACTGAAGATCGAAAATGCTCCTGCCTTCATACAACTGTTCACCTATAGTTTCTAAAGGATCGTCCACGTTGACAAACCGGAACACATTCGGATGATCACATGCACCGGACAGATAATGCTTGCCAGAAACAAAAAATGCCTCCAGGGCTTCCTTGTCCCGCATCTCCTCTCCCAGAGTACCATAGAGCTTCATTGCAGCATATTCATACAATTCCTTTCGAAGCTCTGTCATGCTTCCGAACTGCCAGGAAACCGGCTGCGTGGAGCAACCAAGCTTCGACGCAATGGACTTGATCCCCACAGCGCCTATACCCGATTCATCCAACAGCTCATATGCCGCTTCAAGTATCATTTCTTTCGTTATCTTTGTTTTACGTCCCATGATGCATACCCTTATTGATAAGGTCTGTAGTCCAGCGGTTTCGTGCATCCCCAGCTTTGGGCGATCTTCCTGAACATGGTCCTTCCCACGGTCCTGAACACAATCCCCAGTATCAGACGCAGATATGCCGGCATTACTTCAAACCCGGTGAAAGCCCTGCACTTATCCGTATCAAATCCGGCGCCTGCAGCGTATTCACGCCCCATTTCCGTATATGGACCTGTGATCCTTTCCCTCTGTTCACCTTCAAAAAATCTTATACTGAAATTGTCACCTTTGACAAGTGTCCCGGCATATTCACACCCCAGATAACCTGTCAGTTTTTCCAGATAAGCCTCTCCGCACCGAAGCTGGATCCCTTCGGCAAATCCGCTCTGAAGGATATAGGCGATCCTTGCGCCGTCATTTCTGGGAGACAGTGTTTCAAGAAACTCCATCAGCAATCCGGGTATGCATTCCACATAGAGCGGAAGTGCTATCAGGATATTGCTGTTTGCATAATAAGCCCTGCGGATATCGTCCCACTGCTTCCTGTCAGAGACCTCATATTGTTCGAATGTGGTGCCGTTCTCACACATTCCCTGCGTGAACCCGGCTAATATCTTGTCAGTATTACTGAACTGCTTCACACGGGGACTTCCGTTTATGATCAACACATGCATGATACCGCCTCCTTTACCTCGTCTGCGCTGAATACGCCAAGTGACCTGCTGCCAAAATTTAACGCAGCCCGACTGTTCCATCTTTCCAGATACTCCCTGTCCGGCTCCCCACGATAGATGATCCCGATATCCGTTATCTGATCATAACGTCTGACATGACGCATCTGATCACCCGAAAACTTCAGGTACATGGTAGCTATCGGAAGGATCCTGTCATAGATATTCTTGCCCTTATGATCAAGAAAGCCCAGTGCTGTGTCCGATATGACCCAAAGCTGATCCGCATGTACGATCTTCCTCAAAATGATCTCATAATCGTCTTTGATCGAACATTCTCCGGGAGTCTTCAGCCAGCAGAAATTGCATCCGATACAGTGACTGATCTTTAGTCCTGCTGCCTCGACCACATCCAGTCCGGCATCTTTGCCTGCCGCCTCTTTGATCCGGCCGGTTATGGATGTATCCGAAGTTGTATTTACTATCAAAACCATGATGAACCTCCATTGAAAAAGAAACAACAATATAATATAAACGCGTTTATATTAACCCGTTTATATTATGTTGTCAATCATTTTTTTCAACAGGCAAACTCTTCGCCTTACAGCCAGGTCAACGCTTTTTCGCAAACACAGCAAACACTCTGACAGACAGGGTTTGACATTGTCTTTATTATGCTATAATGGATCAGAACCGGGTATTGATCTTTATGAACCCCGCAGAAAGGAAAAAAATATGAAAACAGGAAATCACAAAATATTAAACCATCCCATATTGGGATATTTTCTCCTCATGATCTTTTCATTGATCGTATCTGCCATTACAAGCAGTATCATCGACATATTATTTCTCGGCAGACTGATCCCGGGCTATGCGTTCAAAGCAGAAGTATATGGAAATGAAATCCTTCAGGCACAGGGTTTGGGAACTGCAGTCGGATCGATCCTGACAATAGGTTTGTTTTACTTGTGGTTCCGTCCTTCCTTTGACGGAATGCTTAAAAAGAAACACTTTCTTCAGGGACTTGTACTCCTTGCTCCGATCCTTTTGATCCATTGGACCGGAAGCGTGGTAAGCTGGACGCAGTTTGGGATCGGAAGCGTTTTTCTGGCATTTCTGAGAGCCTTTGCCCCGGGGTTTGGTGAAGAAGTTGCTTTCAGGGGACCCGGTGTTGCAAATTATCTCAGGAAGGTCCCGACAGAAAAAGGTGTTATGACGATCTTCTGGTTGTCTTCCATCGTATTCGGACTGGCCCATGTATCAAATGCTCTTGCGGGAGCACCGCTTTTGATCTCGGTCGGCCAGGCTGCCTATGCGGCAGGTATAGGAATGGTGCTGGGTGCTGTATATCTTCGCACCGGAAACCTGTGGCCCTGCATACTCGGACATATGAGCTTGGATTTCATGGAATTCATCCGGGCGGACCTGGGAAATTCCGGAGGAATAATGTCCAACATGGGAGTGGGCGACTGGATCACGATAATTGCCGGAGTTATAGGAGTTTTCTGGGGTCTTTATCTTATCAGACCTTCCAAACGCGGCGATATCGTCGATCTGTGGAAAGCAAAATGGTCATGAAAAATTTGGATGTGACAGGGGGACTGTCCCCCTGTCACATTTTTTTGTTCAGCTTTGCCATAGAGGCAAGGGTTGGGATCTTCATAGGGCATACATCCACGCAGGCAAGGGATTTTGAGCAGCCTCCGGCAAAATGTTCCCCGTAGGAATTTTTGATGCTTTCGGATTTTTTTTCGTTCCTTGCCGAAACGATGTAGCAGTCGTTTGCAAAGACGGCCCCGTAAAAATTTCTGCCATCAGCATAATTGGGACATACCTCAAGGCACAGTCCGCACTTGAGACATTTTGCGGCAAGATACTGGTGGTCTAAGTCCCTGTCCTGTCCCTGCTGCCACTCTCCTATGTAAATGTCCGTTTTTTTCAGGTTTTCATGTATGGCGGATCTGTCAACGACAAGATCATGTATCACCGGAAATTTCCGGAGAGGTCTGATGGTGATCTCATCTTTTCCCTGATCCTTTAAAAAGGTCTCGCAGGCAAGAGAGGGCACACCGTTTATCACCATGGCGCAGGCACCGCAGACTCCCTGCAGGCATGAACATTCCCAGCCTATCCTGCCGGTGGCCTTGCCCTTATCATTTATTATATCATCGTTGTAGTTGAGATGATCAAGCATGCCCGCCACCGAGATGTCCGTGGGACCGTCATATATAAACCCTTCCCAGTACGGTTTTGAACCGGGATGAACCTGTCGCAGGATCTTTACCTTCATCCTCCATCCTCCTTTTCAAGACCGGCAAGATACTTTCCCCCTTCATAGGATATGATGGTCGGTTTTGCGTACCCATCCCTTGTTTCGGGAAAATCACTCCTGAAATGCGCTCCCCTGCTTTCTTTTCTGAAATCCGCACAGGTAAGCACTGCCCTTGCAAGCGTCAGTATCCCCATGAGACTGTAATTAAAATACGGCATTACACTGCTGTCGTAACGTATCTTTTCCGCGGTTTCCAAAAGATAATCCACATCCTTTATCCCGCCGGCAAGCCTTTGTCCGTCCCGGACGATGCCCAGATCATTTTGCATGGTCTTTGCCAGCATATCCCTGATATATGCCACGGGGAACCTGCTTGCCGTCTTTCCTTTTTTTGCAAGGAGATCATTTTCCCGGTCCAGATAACCGTCAAAGCCGGGATGCTTATACTCTCCTGTCCTGCCTGCTATTTCCTGCGCAGCAGTAAAACCTCCGTAAACCGCCGCCAGCAGCGAGTTTCCTCCAAGCCTGTTCGCGCCATGATAAATGGAGGCACATTCCCCCACTGCAAAAAGATTGCGGATGTTTGTTTCATGAAAGCTGTCCACCGCAAAACCTCCCATGAAAAAATGCACCGACGGCGCCACGGGTATCGGCTCTTTTGTTATATCAATCCCCCTGTACTTTGCGCAAAGCTCCATGATCTCCGGGATGCGTTTTTTTATCACTTCCTTCCCGAGAAACGAAACATCAAGATACACATCCTTTTTTGCAAGAAAGATCTCACGGGACACCACATCCCTGGTCATGAGGTTTCCGTTATTCCCGTACTTTTCCTCCATGAAATAAACCCTGCGACCCTGATCCTCATAATAAAGCCTTCCTCCCTCTCCGCGGGCCGCTTCGGATATCAGCATCCTTTTCTGCCCCGTCTCAAGGGTCGTGGGATGGTACTGGATAAACTCAAGATTTTTTAATCTCACACCCTGCAGAAAAAGCTTTCCCTGGGTATAACCGTCACATTGAGTCGAACCCGTTGTCTTGCCAAAAAGCGCATTCTGCCCGCCTGTTGCCATGATGACCGCATCCGCATATAAAGCCTCAAGTTTCCCGGACACTTCATCAAAGATCAGCGCTCCGTGGCAGGTCCCGTCAGCTATCAATGCATAATAAAAGCAGCTCCAGAGTCTCCTTTCGATGAGCCCCTTTGCCTCAAAGCGTCTGACCTCCATAATAAGGGCGGACACGATCTGCTTTCCCGTGGATGCTCCGCAATAATATGTACGCCTGTGAGACTGTCCTCCAAAGGCTCTCTTTGCAGTCTTTCCGTTTTCATCAACAGAAAAGACCGTCCCTACGCTTTCAAGATACTCAAGGATCGCACCGCTTCCTTCGCAAAGCCCTCTGACTTCTTTTTCACCTGCAAGATATGCGCCGCCTTTTAATGTATCCTCTATATGGCTGGATACCGTATCTCCCTCACCGTTTCCTTCGCGTACCGCATTGATACCGCCGGCGGCCATGACAGACTGCGACCTCTCGGACGGAAATGGTGACACAAGGGTCACCCTAAGCCCCAGTTCCGCACATCTGATGGCTGCTGACATTCCCGAAATACCGCTTCCTATGACCAAAACACCGTTCATATCCTTCTCCCTAAACGTCCGTTTTCACGGATGCAAAAACATACCCATCTGCCCTCTGACCACTGCAAAAACAGACACGGCAAAGACAACAGCCCCCAGCACATACATGGTACGGTCTATCTTCTTTTTTGTCTCCATGGATGAAAGCAGCCCAAGTGTTACGAGCGCCTTTGAAAAGGACACCGATATATGCGCGATGACCGCTCCGAAAAAAATGATCTCACAAAGTACCAGAAACCACCAGAAAAACCTCGTTTCCTTTGAAGCGGCATTTTTCATGAGATCAAACATACGGATGTGCATTAAAAGCATGAGAAGGATGATGAGCGCACTAACGCGCTGGATGATCGTGGACAGATTCTGCTTTGGATAATACCCG
>JAFSWJ010000005.1 GCA_017444545.1 Lachnospiraceae bacterium | reverse complement strand
TGCCCCCCTGACACAACACCCTGTCACCCTGATTGACCTGAAACCGGCTGAAATGGTATAGTGAACGTGTTATAAATGTTCTGTTCAGATCGGAGGTTAATCATGAAAAAACTCTCGGTAAAAACAATCGTTGCCATAGGCATCGGCGCGGCTCTTTTCTTTGTTCTCGGACGCTTTGTTGCGATCCCTTCTCCCGTGCCCAACACGAACATCACAACACAGTACGGACTTCTGGCATTCATTGCCGCGGTATTCGGCCCCATAGCCGGAGTACTTGCAGGCTTCATCGGACACTTCTTCATAGACTTCAGCTACGGCTGGGGCGTATGGTGGAGCTGGGTCATCGCATCCGGTGTATTCGGACTTTGCATGGGCATCATCTCCAGCAAGCTCCATGTGGATGAAGGCGAGTTTTCCGGAAAAGACATAGCATTCTTTAATCTGGAGCAGTTTGCCGCACACCTTATTTCATGGGTGGTAGTGGCACCCGTGCTTGACATACTCATCTATTCCGAGCCTGTGAACAAGGTCTTCATACAGGGTCTTGTCAGCGCCATTTCAAACAGCATTACCACAGGTATCATCGGAACACTCCTGTGCCTTGCTTATGCAAAGGCCATTCCGAAGAAAGGAAGCCTGAAGGAAGAGGATTGACGGATAATAAAGACGTTCTGGTAGAATTCAGAAATTTCGGCTTCAAATACAACGCCCAGCAGGAGCCCACGCTCTTTGATATCGATCTCTGCGTCAGAAGGGGAGAAAAGATACTGATCGCGGGCCCCTCAGGCTGCGGAAAGAGCACTCTGGTCCACTGCATCAACGGACTGATCCCCTTTTCATACAGGGGAGAGATGACAGGTTCGTTAAAGATCGCAGGAAAAGAGAGCAGGGAACTGGATCTTTTTTCCATATCAAAAACGGTGGGTACCGTTTTGCAGGATACGGATGCGCAGTTTGTGGGAATGACTGTGGCGGAGGATATAGCTTTCGCACTGGAAAACGCCTGCGTGATCCAGGATGAGATGAAAAAGAGGGTCCTGCGCATCGCCAAGACGGTGAATGTGCAGGATCATCTTCATCATGCACCCGGTGAGTTGTCAGGCGGACAAAAGCAGAGAGTCTCCGTGGCCGGCGTCATGGTGGATGATGTGGATGTCCTGCTTTTTGATGAGCCTTTAGCAAATCTTGATCCCGCAACGGGCAGGGAAGCCATCGAGCTCATAGACGAACTGCAAAAGGAAACGGGCGCCGCAGTTATTATAGTGGAACACCGTCTGGAGGATGTGCTCTGGCGGCATGTTGACAGGGTGGTACTGGTAAGTGAAGGACGGATCATATCGGACAGTGATGCCGACACGCTGCTGAGCCTGGACCTGCTTTCAAAAGCAGGGATCAGGGAGCCGCTCTATGTCCAGGCACTCAAATATGCGGGTGTCATTATGACGCCTGAAAAGAAGCCTTCAGACCCCGCTTTTTCCTGCCTTGACGAAAGGGACAGGGAGATGGTCAGACATTGGTTTGAGGCTTCGGGGGAAAAAGATTCATCAGGTGAAAAGCATCCTCTGCTTGAGGTGAAAGACCTTTGTTTTTCTTATGAAAAAAGGAACCGGAGGGCACTTGACCGCATATCCACGGTCATATATGAGGGCAGCATGACGGCCATCGTCGGGACGAACGGCGCAGGCAAATCCACTTTTTCAAAGGTGATCTGCGGCTTTGAGACGGGTCAGAGCGGGGAGATGTATTTTGACGGCATCGATCTGAAGGACCTCAGCATGAAGGAGAGGGCGGAGCATATCGGATATGTGATGCAGGATCCGAATCACATGATCTCCCAGACCATGATCTACGACGAGGTGGCCTTCGGGCTGAGAAACCGGGCTGTTTCCGAAGATGAGATCAAAAGCAGGGTGGATGATGTGCTGAAGGTCTGAGGACTCTTCAGGATGAGAAACTGGCCGGTAAGCGCCCTAAGCTACGGGCAGAAAAAACGCGTCACCATAGCCTCTATCCTGGTCATGCGTCCCAAAATGCTGATCCTTGACGAACCCACCGCCGGGCAGGATTACAGGCATTATACCGACATCATGGAATTTTTAAAAAGCCTTCGCAATCAGGGCATTACCATCGTTATGATCACCCACGACATGCACCTGATGATCGAGTATGCGGACAGGGCCATAGTTTTTTCGGACGGACATATCATTGCCGATGACGAACCGGCCCGGATCATCACGGATGCCGGTATAATAAAAACGGCAAGCCTTCGGGAAACCAGTCTGTATCTGCTTGCAAAAAGGTGCGGCATAGATGACGGTACTGCTTTTGTGAAACGGTTCATAGCCTGTGAAAGGGAGTACAGGAGATGACAAATCTCTTTAATTATATTGAACGTCCATCACCCATACACCGCCTGACAGGCGCGACAAAACTTGTGTGCATGCTGCTTTGGAGTTTTGCGGCCATGGTAACCTACGATACGAGGTTTCTTGTGCTGCTGTCTTTGGCAGGCATAGCACTGTTTTTTGTTGGAAAGATCCGGTTGAAGGATGTGTCCTTCATGCTGGGATTTACCATCGTCTTCCTGATCCTCAATAACATTCTGATCTATGTTTTTTTGCCTCTTCACGGAACCGGCATCTACGGATCCTGCACCTACCTGACCTCGTGGCATGGCAGATATGCGCCTACGGCCGAGCAGCTTTTTTACCAGTTAAATTATGTATTAAAATACAGTGCCACGATCCCGGTCATACTTCTGTTTGTGTGCACCACCGACCCCAGCGAATTTGCGGCTTCATTAAACAGGATAGGTGTGAGCTACAGGATCTCGTATTCCGTATCCCTGGCGCTGCGCTACATCCCTGATGTGCAGCAGCAGTATGATGAGATCAGCAAGGCAAGCCAGGCCAGAGGAGTGGAGATGAGCAAAAAGGCTTCGCTTTTCAAGCGCCTGAAGGCGGCATCAAACATACTGATCCCCCTCATCCTTTCGAGCATGGGAAGGATCGAGACCATAGCCAACGCCATGGAGCTGAGAGGCTTTGGAAAGCAGAAAAAAAGAACCTGGTATATGGCAAGGAAGTTCAGGCCTGCGGACTACTCTTCAATGGCAGTTTCGTTCCTGCTGCTTGTCATTGCAATCATGCTGAACCGCATCAACGGCGGCAGATTTTACAATCCGTTTTAAAAAATGTGACAGGGGGACAGTCCCCCTGTCACACAAAGGCGTAACAGGGGACGGTTCTCTGTAACACCGGTATTCATGGGCGTTTCACGGGTTTTGGGGGCCTGAGTGAAACAGAGAACCGTCCCCGTGAAACAGAGAACCGTCCCCCTGAAACAAAAAAGGAGGTAATGATATGAGAGCATTGTTTATCGGTGGAACCGGTACTATCAGTACCGCTGTAGTGAAAAGACTTGCTGACGAGCTGCACTGGGAAGTGTGGGTATTAAACCGCGGAAACAGAAAGAGCGTGCTGCCGCAGGGCGTGCACACCATCATCGCTGACATCAATGATGAGGCGGCGGTTGCCGAAAAGATAAAGGACATGACCTTTGACTGCGTATGTGAATTCATCGGATTTACCGTTGACAGCGTGGAAAGGGACTACAGGCTTTTTGCGGGAAAGACGGGGCAGTATATCTATATCAGTTCGGCATCAGCCTATAATAAACCCGCAGCGGGATATGTGATCACGGAAGGAACGACCCTTGCAAATCCGCACTGGCAGTATTCACGGGACAAGATCGAGTGCGAGGAATTCCTTATGAAAAAATACAGGGAGGAGGGCTTCCCCGTGACCATCGTCAGACCAAGCCACACCTATGACGAGAGGAACATCCCCTTGGGAGTACATGGAAAGAACGGTTTCTGGCAGGTCATCAAAAGGATGCAGGAGGGAAAGAAAGTCATCATCCAGGGTGACGGAAGCTCGCTTTGGACCGTCACCTTTAATACCGATTTTGCCATAGGTTTTACGGGACTTATGGGGAACAGGCACGCCATCGGCGAAGCCTTTCACATCACGGGTGATGAGACCCTGACCTGGGATCAGATCTATGCCACCATAGCAGGTGCGCTGGGCGTAAAGTTAAATGCATGTCATGTATCCTCCGAGTTTCTTTCTGCGGCGGGAGACGGATATGGTTTTGATTATGAGGGAAGCCTTATCGGGGACAAGGCTGTTTCCGTGGTCTTTGACAACAGCAAGCTGAAGCGGGCCGTTCCTGATATGAAGACCACGGTGAGGTTTGATCAGGGCGTGAGGATCGCACTTGATTATATCCTTTCACATCCCGATGAATGCCAGAAGGAGGATCCTGAATTTGATGCCTGGTGCGACAGGGTGATAGAGGCACTCGAGGAAGCAAAGGCAAAGATAGATAATAAATGAAAAACCCGTCATTGCGAAGGGTTCACACGGAGTCTGAAAAAGGATGGAAGAATTAGCAAGGCAGATAATATCAGGGGCCGCGACGGCATTTACGGATCTGGCATATCAGTCAAATCCGGTATACAGGCCGGCATTTATTTCAAATAACAGAAAAAATAATATAAAGGTTCTGACTTCGATAGAAAATGAGCTGAAATCCTGCGACTCGTTCGTATTCAGCGTCGCTTTTATTACACTAAGCGGGATCGAACCGCTTCTCATGATCTTTTCGGAACTTGAAAAACGCGGTGTGAAGGGAAGGATACTGACCACGGATTACAACACCTTAAAGCGTATCAGAATTTGGAGTCAAAAGGCGACGGGAAATATCCTGCCGCCTTTTGATGATGGGATATTGACAAAAAGCAATCATAGAGTTATGCTGATGATGGAAAAAATAGAAAAATACATCATATACTCTTCGAAGGATGAAGTATTGAACATAGATCAGAAAGACATAGAGCAGTACCTTTCCGAGGTGAAGGATGCTGTTGAAAAGGACAATTATAGGCTTGACAGGAATGCCAGACGTCAGGATAACATCAATCTGTTTCTGGATTATGTTATCGACGAGGCAAAAGCCAAAGATATAATATTGAGCCTTACTGCAATGGATTTTTCGGAGATCCTGCAGAATGAGCATAAAGGTTTTGAACATGAAAAGCTGTATGTATTTGGCAAGGATGTAATCCTTTT
>JAFSWJ010000381.1 GCA_017444545.1 Lachnospiraceae bacterium | reverse complement strand
GCAACAACAGTCGTAAAGACCAGCGAGATCCCCGCAGACAAGGAAGGTCTCGATATCGGACCTGAAACTGCAAAGATGTATGCCGATGCTGTAAAGAGCGCAAAGACCGTTGTATGGAACGGACCTATGGGCGTTTCCGAGAACCCCGTTCTTGCAAAGGGAACCATCGCTGTGGCACAGTCACTTGCAGACACTGATGCAACAACCATCATCGGCGGCGGCGACAGCGCGGCAGCCGTAAACAATCTTGGCTTCGGTGACAAGATGACCCACATCTCAACAGGCGGCGGAGCATCCCTTGAATTCCTTGAGGGCAAGGCACTTCCGGGTGTTGTCGCTGCAGATGATAAATGATCCCTTTTGATCATTTATCGGCGCGTTCATGAGCGCCGGGCGCGAATGCGCCGCGGATACTGAGGTTTGTCAACATATAGTAAGGAGGAAAAAATGGCAAGACGTAAACTTGTAGCCGGTAACTGGAAGATGAACATGACACCCACCCAGACCACCGAGCTTGTAAATACCTTAAAGCCCCTTGTGGCAAGCGATGATGTGGATGTTGTTTTCTGCGTGCCCGCCATCGATATTCCTGCAGCTGTTGAAGCTGCAAAGGGCAGCAATATAAAGATCGGCGCTGAAAACATGTACTTCGAAGAGAAGGGAGCCTTTACAGGCGAGATCTCACCTGACATGGTAGTTGATTCGGGAGCAACCTATGTTATCATCGGCCATTCCGAAAGACGTGAGTACTTTGCTGAAACAGATGAGACCGTAAACAAGAAGGTTCTGAAGGCTTTTGAGCACGGCCTGACACCCATCATCTGCTGCGGAGAGTCTTTGAAGCAGAGAGAGCAGGGCATCACCATCGACTGGATACGCCAGCAGATCAAGATCGCCTTCATAGATGTTACCGCCGATCAGGCAAAAAAGGCTGTCATTGCCTATGAGCCTATCTGGGCCATCGGAACCGGAAAGACAGCTACTTCCGATCAGGCAGAGGAAGTTTGCTGCGCTATCAGGGCCTGCATCAGGGAACTCTATGATGCGGACGTTGCGGAAGCCATCACGATCCAGTACGGCGGATCGGTAAATGCAGGCAATGCCGCTGAGCTTTTTGCAAAGCCCGATATAGACGGAGGTCTTGTGGGAGGAGCATCGCTGAAGCCCGACTTTGGAAAGATCGTTAACTACAAGTAATTGCAGGACCGGAAATAAAGGACAGGGGCCCGTCTTACGGCAGTGAGACGGGTCCTTTTGATTGTCCTTTTTTGTGCTGAAAACTGTTGAATGACGCGGGATATAGGAGTAAAATTACGTTGTGTTTTTGTGTATAGACGGAGGATCCATGAAGAAATATCTGTTTCCGTTCAGTAAAAGAAGCTTTGCTATAATCTTTGCCGGCATAGTCCTGAATGTGGCAGGCGAGAGCATTGCGTCCTATTACAGGCTGCCTCTGTTCATGGACAGCGTGGGTACCTTTGTGGTAGCCATGCTTTTGGGACCGGTCGCAGGATCCTTTGCCGGTATTGTCATGAACATACTGGTGGGAGGACTGTCCGTGTCACAGTGGCTCTACGGTCTTGTCAGTATCAGCGGGGCTGTCACAGTCAGTCATTATTTTTTCAAAAAGGATGATATAGATTCCTTCAGGATCATCTCAGCCAGCTTTGCCACGGGCATGGTCATGACTGTGGTCTCAACACCTGTCAATATGATCTTCAATTCCGGAATGACCGGAAATGTGTGGGGAGATGCCCTGACCGAGATGCTTTTGCAATATATCGGGCTTCGGACCGTATGCTGCGTGGCAGGTGAACTCATCGTAAATATCCCCGACAAGATCCTGACTCTCATACTCTTGACGCAGATCATCAGATTTTTCCGCAGGGAAGGGATTGAGCTCATCACGGAGGAAGAGGTAGCCGAGATGGATCAGGAAAAAAAGAGCAGAAAGCAGTCAAAGCTTCCGGCGATCTTCATATCCGCTCTCCTCATATCGGTCTTTGTCTCACAGCCTGTCAGGGCCGGATCCTTTGATTTTCACGCAAATTGTGTGGATACGGTCTACGGTATAGACGAGGGCTTAAGCTCCACCGAGATAAATGCCATAGCCCAGTCGGGGGACGGTTATATCTG
>JAFSWJ010000380.1 GCA_017444545.1 Lachnospiraceae bacterium | reverse complement strand
TGGCGGTCGACATAAAACCGGGACAGAGATACGTCCCCCGTCCCACGTCAAACTGGGACACAGATACGTCCCCTGTCCCACGTCCCCTGTCCCACGAAGGAGAGAATTATGAATAACAGTGAAAAGTATATGAAGCTTGAGGATGAGTACACGCTGCAGACCTATGCGAGATTTCCCATCGTTATCGAAAAGGGCGAGGGGGTTTACGTGACGGATGCAGACGGGAAGCGGTATCTGGATTTTGCGGCAGGCATCGCGGTCTACGCCCTGGGCTACGGAAACAGGGAGTTTAATGAAGCCCTCAAAAAGCAGATCGACCTTTGTATCCACACCTCAAACCTGTATTATAATGAGCCCGCCTCCCTTGCGGCAAAGGCCTTTTGCGAGGTCTCCGGGATGGACAGGGTCTTTTTTACAAACAGCGGTACCGAGGCCATAGAGGGTGCGGTAAAGAGCGCCCTGAAATATGCCTTTAGCGGTGACAAAAAGGATGACCACGAGATCATCGCCTTTGATCATTCCTTCCACGGCAGAAGTCTGGGAGCGCTGTCGGTGACGGGAAATCCCCATTACCGTGAAGGCTACACACCCTGGGAAGGAAGGGTGAAATTTGCGGTATACAATGATCTTGAAAGCGTGAAGGCCCTTGTAAATGACAGGACCTGCGCCGTCATCATGGAGACGGTCCAGGGCGAGGGCGGCATTCACCCCGCAGATCCGGACTTCATAAAGGGAGTGAGAAAGCTCTGCGATGAAAAGGGACTGCTTTTGATCCTTGATGAGATCCAGTGCGGTCTGGGCAGGACGGGCAGCATGTTCGCCTTTGAAGACTACGGTGTCAGACCCGACATCCTGACCTCCGCAAAGGCGCTTGGCTGCGGCATCCCCGTGGGAGCCTTTGCTATGACGCAAAAGGTTGCGGACAGATCATTGAAGGTGGGCGACCACGGCAGCACCTACGGAGGAAATCCCCTGGCCTGCGCCGCGGTATGCGAGGTGTTAAACCTCTTTGAAAAAACTGATATAGTATCACACGTAAAGAGTCTGACCCCCGTTCTCGAGGAGGCTCTCGACGGCATAGCAAAAAAATATCCCGGCAGGATAAAGGAGAGAAGAGGCAAGGGCTTCATGCAGGCGCTTGAATTTACCGCTCCCGTGGCGGATGTGATCAAAAAAGCGCAGCAGGAGGGGCTTCTCATAATAAGTGCGGGCGCAAATGTGCTCAGGCTCCTGCCTCCGCTGGTGATAGAAAAAGAACATATAAATGAAATGAAAAATATCCTTGACAAAGTAATAAGTGCCGATTAAAATCGTTATAAGCTTTGGGGGTCCGGATACACGGTATGCGGTCAGGAGCTTTTGATTGAACATCAATTTATTCGGTTTTAAGGGTGCGCTTTGTATTCTGGGTATCATATCGGTTCTTTCGGTTTCAGGATGCGGCGCGTCGGAAAATGACATTTCTTTTGGATCAGCCACATTTACTGAAGAAGCGGAGGATGCACAGATACCGTCAGTGGAGGAGCCTGCGGACAAAAAGCCTGATTATGTCTATGTCTGCGGACACGTGAACAGAGCCGGGGTCTATGCGGTATCGGAAAACACCAGGATGTTTGAGGTGATAAACCTCGCGGGCGGCGTGAAGGAGGATGCCGATATCTCCGGGATAAACCAGGCCGAAAAGGTATCGGACGGCCAGCAGATCTATGTTCCCTCAAAGGAGGAAACAAGGCAGGCAAAAAACTTTGAGGGACCGGTCGCAGTTCCCGTTCAAAATGATGACGGGCTTGTTAATATAAACACGGCCGATGCTGCGGCGCTTCAGACACTTACGGGCATAGGCGCATCGCGGGCGCAGGCGATAATAGATTTCAGAAACGAGAACGGAGCCTTTGAAAGCATAGATGACATCAAAAAGGTGGCAGGCATCAAGGACGGCATGTTCTCAAAGATAAAGGATCAGATAAAGGTCAGGTAATAAAAACGGATGGCAGGCAGGATACTTGTGGTAGATGATGAAAAGCTCATAGTGAAGGGGATCAGGTTTTCCCTCGAACAGGACGGATATGAGGTGGATGTTGCCTATGACGGCAGCGAAGCTCTGGAGGTCTTTGAAAAGGGAAGCTATGACATGATCCTTCTTGATATCATGCTGCCGAAGCTTTCAGGCTATGAGGTCTGCCAGCAGATCAGGAGCACCTCGGATGTTCCCATCATCATGCTCACTGCAAAGGGTGAGGATATGGACAAGATATTAGGTCTTGATTACGGTGCTGATGACTATATCACAAAGCCCTTTAACATCCTTGAGGTAAAGGCCAGGATCAAGGCCATCATGAGACGGTGCAAAAATCCCGAAAAGCCCGCCGGAGACGAGATCCTTGAAAAGGGTGATCTGAAGCTTGATGTTTCAAACCGCAGGGTCTACATCGCAGGAAACGAGGTCAATCTGACCGCAAAGGAATTTGACGTTCTCGAACTGCTTTTCCGCCATCCCGAAAAGGTCTACAGCAGGGAGGATCTTTTAAACCTTGTGTGGGGCAGGGATTATCCCGGCGATGAAAGGACCGTCGATGTGCATATCAGAAGGCTTCGCGAAAAGATAGAGGCCTTCCCGGGCAACCCGAAATATGTGCATACAAAGTGGGGCGTGGGGTATTATTTTGAAGGATGAGAGTCTCTTTGGAAAGCTTCTCAAACGCTCTGTTGTCTTCAAGAGCCTGAAATTCAGGATCTTTATCATAGTACTGCTCGTGGGTGTCATCCCGGTCTCGGTCATGAGGTCCCTGCTGTTGCGCAGCTACGAAAGCCGCGCGGTCAACCAGCGTATCACCGATATCACAAATCAATGCAATATCCTTTGCGGCAGGCTTTTTGAAGCCGGCTTCCTCGATGACACCTCAGATGAGCTCATAAACGACGAGCTGTCTTTATTATCCAATCTCTATGACGGCAGGGTGCTCATCATCGACGATGATTTCCGCATAATAAAAGACACCTACGAAATGTCCGCAGGCAGGACCATGGTCTCAAAGGAGGTCGTTGCCATCTTTAACGGCTCCAGCAACATGGACAGATACGACGACGAAAACGGGTACGTGGAGGTCACGGTGCCGGTAACGGATGCATCGGGTACCGTGCACGGAGCCATGGTGGCAAGCGGCTCCACGGATTACATCAGGACCAACAGGGACAACCTGAACCACAGGGCCTGGATAGTCGAGATCACGGTGGGCATCTTTGTGCTCGTCATCGCCTATGCACTTTCATCAACGCTGCTCCTTCCCTTTGACAAGGTGAAAAGGGCCATCGGCTCGGCAAAGGAGGGCTACATAGCGGAGCTGAAAAGGGTGGACGTCCCTGATTATACGGAGACCGGCGAGATAATGGATGCTTTCTATCAGATGCTCGATCAGGTCAGGGAGGCGGATGAGGCCAGGGAGGAATTTGTGGCAAACGTATCCCACGAGCTCAAGACTCCCCTTGCATCCATGAAGGTGCTGTCGGATTCCATCCGCAATGAGGAAAACGTGCCCGTCGAGATGTACAGGGAATTCATGAACGACATCGCCGATGAGGTGGACCGGGAAAACCAGATCATCACCGACCTTCTCAAGATCGTAAGGCTTGAAAAAAAGACCGAAAAGTTTGAGCCCGAACCGGCAGACCTTGATGTGCTGCTTTCAGAGACCGTAAAGATGGTTGAACCGCTGGCAAAAAAGCGGGGGATCGGCCTGACCTACGAAAAGCTGCAGGATGTGACCGCGGATGTGGACTCCTTGAAGCTTTCACAGGCGCTTCTCAATATCGTTGAAAACGCGGTCAAGTATAATAAGGACTTCGGGTGGGTAAAGCTCACCCTTGATAAGGACATACAGTTTGCCATCATCACTGTCTCCGACAGCGGTATAGGCATACCGGAGGATTCCGTGGCCAGGATCTTTGACAGATTTTACAGGGCGGACAAATCACATTCAAACGAGATCACGGGAAACGGCCTGGGACTTGCGATCTCAAGGAGCACCATACTTTTGCACAAGGGCTCGGTCAGGGTTGAGAGCAAAGAGGGAGAGGGCAGCACCTTTACGGTGAGGATCCCGCTCATATACGAAAGATGATGAAGAGGATATGTATAATAACTGCATATGTGCTTTCAGCGCTCATGCTGCTTGCAGGCTGCGCATCAAACAGTGCTGAGGATGCGGCAAAAAAGGCGATCGTTTATTATCCCGATGAGAACTACGCTGAGCTGCTGTCCCTTGAAAGAACGGTGCTTTCCGATACCATCGAGGGTGAGGTGGATGAGCTTTCAAGGGCACTTGCCACGGAGCCGTTAATAGATCACATGATCCCGGTATTAAATGATGATGTATATATTAAGAGCCGGACGATCTCGGGAAATCTTTTGAGAGTGGACATGTCGGCATCCTACAATGCACTGTCAAAAACGCAGGAGGTGCTGACGAGAGCTGCGGTGGTGGAGACTTTGACACAGGTCGACGGGATCAGCTATGTGGAGCTTTCGGTAAACGGCGTTCCGCTTGCGGATGAGGACGAAAGACCCTACGGTCCCATGAGGGGAGATTCCTTCATAAACGATACCGCAAGCGAGATCAGTACCTATGACAGGAGACGTATAACCCTGTATTTTGCCGACATGGAGGGGTATCATCTGACAAAGACCGCCCGCACCGTGGTCTATACCGCAAATATGTCCACGGAAAAGCTGATAGTGCAAAAGCTCATCGAGGGTCCCGAAAACGGCGAGGATGTGTATCCGACCATCCCGAAGGATACCCAGCTTTTGTCGGTGACCACCAAAAACGGGGTATGTTATGTAAACTTTAATGCCGCCATCCGGGAAAAACCCTATACGGTGGCGGAAAACGTGGTCATCTATTCCATCGTTGATTCGCTGACGGAGCTTTCAAATATCGACAAGGTCCAGATCCTGGTGGAGGGAGTATCCGACGGGACTCTGTATGACAGCATGAGTCTGGACCGCCTCTATGAAAGGGATACGGATATCATCAAATGAAAAGACCTGCATGCTTTGCGGCCCTGTGCCTTGTGTGCCTTCTTTTCCTGATATCAAGGCTCAAACCTCCGGAGATCTTTGGAGATGAGGGCCTGTCCGGCATGCCGGCGCAGGCTTACGGCACACTTTCCGACAAATATGAAAAGAACGGTTCGTTCTGTCTGATCCTTTCCGATGCCCGTCTGATCACGGGAAAAAAACCTGAAACAGAAAAACATGATATCATCGTAAAGCTTTCCGATACGGAAGACCCCCGTACGCTGCCGCATATCGGTCAAATGGTCCTTGTCAAAGGAAAGATATACATCTTTGACAGGGCCAGGAACCCCGGACAGTTTGATCTGGCACTTTACGAAAAAAGCCGGGGGATCGACCTGGAGCTTACCGGGGCGCAGATAAAAAAGGTCCTCGGAAGGGAAGCTGTGATCCGCGAAAGCCTGAACCGTTTATCATTCAGGATCAGCACTGTATATGACGCTCTCTACGGAGAGGAGGATGCCGGTATAATAAAAGCCATGGTCCTCGGTGACAAAAACGCCATGGATCAGGAGATCAAAGCACTTTATACCAGAGCCGGAGCGGCGCATGTGCTTTGTATCTCGGGCCTTCACATCTCACTTCTCGGCTGTTTTTTCTACAGAGGTCTTAAAAGATGCTGCCTGCCAAGGGCTCCCGCAGCCATAATAAGTACCGCTTTTCTCACAGCCTATGCCGTCATGACGGGTATGAGCGTCAGCGCAAAAAGAGCGGTCATCATGTTTTCTCTTTTGATCATAGCGGACTGCATAGGCAGGAGTTACGATCTTTTAAGCTCACTTTCGGTGTCGGGATGCATCCTGCTCCTTTCTGATCCGTATATGCTCTTTGATACAGCCTTTGTCATGTCCTTTGGGGCGGTGATGGGCGCAGGTATCCTAAAGCCTGCTCTTGACAGGCTCTTTCCGGGAAAAAACAAGGCGGTTGATGCCGTGAAGCTCAGCCTTTCGATCACTGTTTTTTCCCTTCCGGTAACTCTTTACTCTTATTTCCAGGTTCCGGTATATTCCGTTTTCCTGAATCTGATCATAGTACCCCTCATGGGGGTGCTGCTCATAACGGCCCTCCTTGCGGGGGGTCTCGGACTCATCTTTTTGCCGCTTGGCATCATACCCGCAAAAGCGGGAAATATCATTTTGGGATTTTATGAAGGAGTGTGCAGGATAAATGATAAACTGCCGTATTCATTACTCATCAAGGGACGCCCCTGTCTCTTTTACATGATCATATACTATCTTCTGCTCATCATGTTGGTGATCCTCATCAAAAGGTATGTCAGACCCGGGGGATCTTTGCCGGTAAAGGCAGGGCGGGCAATTTTGTGTCTGTGCGGTTTTATTATGCTGATGGTGCTTCCGGTCAATATGATCAAAACGCCGTCCGTCACCATGCTTGATATCGGACAGGGGGACTGTGCCTGTATCGAAACAGGGCGTGGACGGGTGGTGATGATCGACTGCGGAAGCAGCGATGAGAGCATGATCGCCAAATACAAGGTGCTGCCGTTTTTAAAGAGCAGGGGAAGATCCTGCATAGACGCGGCTGTGGTGACCCATGCGGACAACGATCATATAAGCGGGTTTAAGGAGCTTTTTGAGATGCCGGAAAAGGAAGGACTCAAAGTGAAAAGGCTTATCATGCCCGATACGGCGTTAAAGGATGAGGCATATGCAAGCCTTGTGAAACTGGCAAAAAGCCGGGGAACAAAGGTCACCTTAATAAAGACCGGTGATGAGTTTACGGTCGACGGGATCAGCTTTTACTGCCTGCATCCCGACAGGGGCTATGAATGTGCTGACAGGAATGAGTATTCAACCGTGCTGTCGGTAAGCTTCGGCGGCTTTGACGCTTTGTTTACCGGCGATGTTGAGGGCAGGGGAGAGGAGATACTGACGGAACGGATCAGTAAAAGGTACACGCTCTTAAAGTGTGCCCATCACGGATCCGACAATTCGACGCCGGAGGAATTTCTTGAAAGGGTGTCGCCAAAGATCACCTTCATTTCCGCAGGACGGGGCAATTCCTACGGTCATCCCGGAAAGGAGCTGATAAAGAGACTTCGGGGATCGGGGACAGGGATATATGTGACAAAGGACAGCGGTGCCCTGATGCTTTCAACCGACGGAAAGAAAATGAAGGTGGAAACATTTTTGAAAGGGGTAGGGGACGCAGAGCGCCAAATACCTGAAGAAACAGTATTGGAATGATTTTTTTGAAAAAAAGGAGGAATCTGTCTGATGAAAAAACAAATTTACAGTCTGATCGCAAGATTTGCGGTCATCTTCATAGTTCTGACATCGATGCCGGTCTATGCCGCAGACGGGGGACGGGGGACCGTTCCGGGAAATGAGGGAAGTGTCCTGCAGGAAAACCTGCCGCAGGGATCTGCGGTATCAAATGACGGGGTGATCCTGCCGCAAAAGCCTTCGGCTTCGGGAGATGATGTACCGGCTGCAAAGCCCTTAAAGGCGGAGGATGAAGGTGAGGATAATGCGGGGGATGCCGGCGATCCTCCCTGTATCGAAAAAATGG
>JAFSWJ010000379.1 GCA_017444545.1 Lachnospiraceae bacterium | reverse complement strand
GCGCTGCTTCTGTCCGCCGGAGAGTCTGGCTCCACGTTCTCCCACCTGTGTATCAAGGCCTTCGGGCAGCTCCTGCAAAAGATCGAGCAGATCTGCGTCTGCGGCCGCTTTTATTATATCCTCGTCGGATGCGCCCGGACGGCCGTAGGCTATGTTCTCGCGGATGGTCCCGTTGAACAGATAGACATCCTGCTGGACGATGCCTATGAAGGATCGCAGCGATCTCTGGGTAACCTCGCGAACATCGATGCCGTCTATCTTTACGCTGCCTTCGGATACATCGTAAAACCTGGGGAGCAGAGAGCACAGAGTGGTCTTGCCTCCGCCTGAAGGTCCGACTATGGCAACGGATCTTCCGGCATCTATGTGCAGGTTTATGTTTCGCAGCACGTTTTCGTCGCTTTCATAGGAAAAACTGACATCCGTATAATCAATGACTCCGGTCACATTCTCAAGTTCTGATGCATCCGGACTGTCGGTGATCTCCGGCATGGTCTCCATCACTTCACTGAATCTCTGAAAGCCCGCAAGTCCCTTTTGGAGCATTTCGGTAAATTCCACGAGCACATTTATGGGATTGATGAAGATGCTGATATAGAGAGCATATATGGCCAGATCCTCGCCGGAAAGCGAGCCCTTTGCAATGAGAAAGCCTCCCGCCACAAGCACAGTTACATACATCAGACCCTCAAACAGGCTGTTTCCGGAAAAGAAGAGGGCCATCCGGCGGTAATTGTCTTTTTTGGAATCAAGGAAGGCCAGATTGCTCCTGTCAAATTTTTCCTGCTCGATATCTTCGCCGGCAAAGGATTTCACGACCCTGATCCCGGAGAGAGTATCCTGCAATGATGAGTTGATCCCGGCCACTTTTACGCGGTTTTCGTCGAAGGTGGCCCGCATCCGCCTGTTCTGTGTGAAGGTGAAGATACCCATGAAAAGACCCATGACGGCAAGACAGGCAGTCAGCGGGATATTGATACAAAAGAGCAGGATGAGGGATCCCGTAAGCTTGATGACGGAAATGAAGATATTTTCCGGACCGTGGTGGGCAAGCTCCGATATATCAAAGAGATCGGACACGAGCTTTGCCATCATCTCGCCTGTATTATGGGTATCATAATAAGAAAAAGAGAAGGCCTCAAACCTTTCAAAAAGGTCATGGCGCATCTGTGATTCCATCCGCGCACCCATCATGTGCCCCTGGTAGGTGACATACCATCTGCAGAACATCCTGATCACGTACATGATAATAAGAACAAGTGCGAGGATCCCAAGCCTTGACATGATCTCCTGAGGTGAGCGCAAAAACAGCGTGCTCCGGAGAAACCGCAGAAACTGCGGAAAGGCAAGGTCGATCAGCGACAGCACGGTTGCGCAGAAAAGATCGAGCAAAAAAACGCCGATATATGGTTTGTAGTAAGGTATAAATTTCCTGATAAGCTTCATGACATGTATTGTATCACATTATGGGTGTAACAGGGGACGGTTCTCTGTAACACCGGTATTCATCGGCGTTTCACGGGTTTTGTGGCGGATTTTGAAACAGAGAACCGTCCCCTTGATACGGATCCTGAAACAGAGAACCGTCCCTCTGATACACCTGAAACAACTGTAACGCGGTTGTGCGATACGGCGGGATGTTGTATAATAAAAACGCGTTTTTTATTATGCGCATACTTATAGAAAGGGGATTTTCTTAGAATGAAGAAATGGGTCTATTACTTCCATGAAGGAAACGCTGGCATGAGAAATCTGCTTGGCGGCAAAGGAGCGGGACTCGCGGAGATGACAAACCTGGGATTACCCATACCTCAGGGCTTTACCATCACTACGGAGGCCTGTACCGAGTACTACGAGAGAAACCGTGAGATTCCGGTGGAGATCCAGGAGCAGATCTTTGATGCTCTGAAGTGGCTTGAGGAAAAGCAGGGCAAAAAGTTCGGGGATGTGAACAATCCGCTGCTCGTGTCCGTGCGTTCGGGAGCAAGGGCTTCCATGCCGGGTATGATGGATACCATCCTCAACCTCGGTCTGAACGATACCGTAGCAG
>JAFSWJ010000378.1 GCA_017444545.1 Lachnospiraceae bacterium | reverse complement strand
TGTTACAAGGGCCTGTATTCAAGCTTTAACAGCATGAACATGTTTGAGATAATACATTCGCTGAAAAGGCAGTTCGGACCGGAACAGTGGACCCTCTATAAGGGAAAGCATTTATTATCCTTTGTGGACAACCATGATGTGACGAGGGTTGCTTCCATCCTGCAGAATGAGAAACACTTAAAGCCTATTTATACCCTGCTTTTCGGGATGCCGGGCATACCGATAGTTTATTATGGCAGTGAATGGGGCATAAAGGGCGACAAATCCCAGGGAGATCCTGCGCTTCGGCCCGACATAGAAAAGCCTGAGTGGAATGAGCTGACAGACCATATAGCAGGTCTGTGCAAGGCACGTAAAGTCTCAAAAGCGCTTTCCTACGGCAGATTCGCAGATCTGGTGCTGACGAACAGGCAGTGCATTTTTGAAAGAGAATGTGACGATGACAGGGTGATGGTGGCCATAAATGCGGATGAAAACGAGTTCAGGGCGGATTTCAACGCAAGAGCGGGCCGGGCACATGACCTGATAACGGGAGATACCGTTGATTTCGGCGGAGGACTGGTGATACCGCCGTATACCGGGTATATACTCCAGCCCTACTGATATGTGTGTAAAGTCCGAAAAATGCGCATTTGATCCGGAAACGGGGACCGGATGACGGGGATTTTTCACATGATTAACATAACTCGGTAATATGATAGAGATATTCAATAATACGGGACAATATGAATACGAGATCCATTCTCTGACAAAGGCATTTTTCCCTGAGGAAGAGATAAAGGTTACGGAGGCAATAAGGCAGGAAAACGGGGAAACCTGCCTTATTTACTGTTTTTCTGAGGGGAACAGGCAGAAAGTGACCGTATCGGCTGAAGACAGGGATACATTCAAAAGGTCACTGTATGACAGACTTTCCGTAATGACGGGGAAAGTACTGCCCTGGGGATCGCTGACGGGTATCAGACCCGTGCGTCTTGCCATCAGGAGGCTTGAAAAAGGAATGGGGGTCGGGGAAACTACGGATGCGATGATGCAGGACTACCGTGTAAGTGAAGAAAAGGCCCGTCTTGCGGTAGAGATAGCCGAAAGGGAGAAAAAGATCCTGGCGGGGCTTGAAAAGGGAAGCTGCAGCCTCTATGTGAACATACCCTTTTGCCCTACCACCTGCCTGTATTGTTCCTTTACCTCGAACAGGATCGGGAAGGACAGGGAGATGGTCAGAAGCTATCTTTCGGCTCTTTTCAGGGAAATGGAGACTGTGTCGGCGTTGTTTGCCGGCAGGATCATAGATACGGTATATATCGGGGGAGGAACACCCACCACCCTTGAACCGGACGAGCTTGACGAACTGCTTGGAAGGATAAGAAGGCAGTTTGATTTATGTAAACTAAAGGAATTTACGGTGGAAGCCGGCCGCCCGGATACCGTAACACGCGAAAAACTGCGGGTTCTGAGGCAAAACGGAGTCTCCAGGATATCGATCAACCCGCAGACGATGAACGAAAATACCCTCAGGGTGATAGGACGGGCCCATACTCCGGAGGATATAGTAAGGGCGTTTATGATGGCACGTGAGGAGGGTTTTGATAATATAAACATGGATCTGATCCTGGGTCTTCCGCAGGAAACCATAAAGGAGGTGGAATATACCCTTCAAAGGGTATCAGAGCTTGATCCTGACAACCTGACCGTACACTCTCTTGCGGTAAAACGGGCATCAGCGCTGAGGGAGGTGATCGATGAAAAGGGATATATCCTGGAATCGGACACAGCTTTGATGATGGATCTGGCGATAGAAAGGTGCCGGAAAGCGGGTCTTTTGCCCTATTATCTGTACAGGCAGAAGAACATGTCCGGGAATCTTGAGAACACCGGTTTTGCCAAAGAGGGGAAGCCCGGGATATATAATATCCTGATCAATGAAGAGGTCTGCGACATACTCGCGCTCGGAGCGGGGGCGATCAGCAAGAAGGTTGACGAAGACGGAACCTGCAGGAGGAGCGCAAACTTCAAAATGCTGGACCAGTATATCGCAAATGCTGATGGAATGGGGCTTCGCAAGGAAAAACTGTTTGGAAGATGATGGTTTACATAAATCAATAAAAGTGAGTTATTGGTTGACATAATACTAAATATACCATTTTTGACAAAAATAAATCCCGATTTGAAGGAAAATCGGGATTTTAATATCTAAGCGGATGATGGGGCGCACGATGTCCAGTGGACATCGGCTTTGCGCCGACCGAAGCGGAGCGTAGACCTCGAACCTTGGGTTCGAGGTCTTATCCGCTTAAAAAGGGCCCCTTCAGGGACCCTTTTTAAGCGGATGATGGGAATCGAACCCACGTGTCCGGCTTGGGAAGCCGGCGCACTAACCATTGTGCTACATCCGCACAAGGGATAGTTTAGTTTAATTGTACGGCACTGTCAAGTGTCGGCGGACTGAAACAGAGAACCGTCCCCCGTGTCGGGTATCGCGTTACAGAGAACCGTCCCTCTGTTACGGCTGTGTTATAATGTTGTTATTATGAGCGATGAGATAAAGATGAGCGTGTCATCCGTGACACAGACAAAAGGCAGTAAGGCCATATATGTTATGTTTGAGGACAGGGAGCGGAAGGCGGAGTTTGTCCTGCCGGAGTGCGCCCTTGTGAGCAATGCCGGTTTTTCGAGGGAAGAGACAGCTGCTTTGAAGGACTACATCATTAAAGAAAAGGAAAGCATATACGGGCTGGCCAAAAATGTGGATGTCATGGATGCCTTTATGGGAAAGAAGAAATAAAACCTGTCACAGAGAACCGTCCCCGTGCTTTAAAAAATCCCCCGTTAGTGTTAAAATACTATTCCAAAGCATTTTTAAAAAAAGGGGGTACTTTTATGGATTTCTTGAAATCGACTGCCAAACGTGAGATCTTGTTCAGCGTACTGTATCTTTTGCTCGGGATCTACTTTGTGATGTTTCCCGGAGTTGCCTTTGTGACATTGGGAAGAGTATTTTCCATTGTTCTGCTGGTAGCAGGTATCACCAGTATCTGTGCCTACTTCAGTGAGAAGAATTTTGCAGGCATTCAGAAAAACGGACTGGCTTATGGTCTCATTCTGTCGGTGCTTGCGGTGTATTTTCTGATCAGGCCTTCTTTCATATCAACCCTCGTGGGCTTCATCATCGGATTCATGATAATCGTAGCAGGTATCACACAGCTCCAGAATGCCGTTGATCTGATCCATTTCAAGGAGAAGAACTGGCCGTTCATGCTGGTCAGCGCGGGAATACTCATCATCCTGGGAATCATAGCGCTGGTAAATCCTTTTCAGACTGACAGAACGCTTATCTTTGCAGCGGGAGTCTTTATTATAATAAGTGCCATCGTAAAACTCATTTCCATGATAATGCTCCTTTCAGGCGCAAAGAGTGTAAAGAAGGCCGGAGAAGAGGTCGTGGATGCGGAGGAAGTCGTTGTGACTGATGTGAAAGACGACAGCGAAAGCGTAAAGGAAGAAGAAAAAGAAGAGAAAAGTGAGGACAAAAAGGACGAAGAGCCTGTCTTCAACGAGGATATATAATAAAACCGCCCGGCGAAAGGACGGAAATCTGATCTGAGGAGAAAATTATGAAAGAAATATCACACCTTCTGGGTTACAGGAAGGAGATCAAGGTCGTTGATGCGACAATGAGGGACGGAGGTCTGGTCAATGACTTCCGCTTTGAGGATGAGTTTGTCAAAAGCCTTTACATGACGAATATCAGGGCAGGCGTGGATTATATGGAGCTGGGCTACAAGTCCTCAAAGGAAATGTTCGATCCGAAGAAGTTCGGAAAGTGGAAGTTCTGCAACGATGATGACATAGTGAAGGTCATTGGAGAAAAAAATTCAGCCATCAAGCTTGCGGTAATGGCGGATGTCGGACGTACAAACTACAAGCAGGACATACGCGAAAGGAAGAATTCCCCTCTCGACTGTATCAGGGTTGCAACATACATCAATACAATACCTGCAGCCATCGACATGATCGAGGATGCAAAAAAGAAGGGATATGAGGTGACCTGCAACATCATGGCCATTTCAAATGCCAGAGAAGGTGATATAAAGGTAGCTCTCGATATGCTGTGCCAGTCTCCGGCGGATGTCATCTACATAGTGGACAGCTTCGGGGCTCTTTTCCCCGAGCAGGTGCAGAGGATCGCGGATACATACCTTGAGGTGTGCACGAAGCACAACAAGCAGGTGGGTATCCATGCACACAACAATCTTCAGCTGGCTTTTGCAAACACCATAGAAGCGATAGGAGACGGAGTCAACTGGGTCGACGCCACCTACAACGGAATGGGTCGTGGAGCCGGAAACTGCTCCATGGAGAATCTCCTGTCTTTCCTGAGAAATCCCAAGTTTAACATCTATCCCGTGATACAGTTTGTGGAGAATTACATGGTTCCGTTACGGGAAAGCGGCACGATATGGGGATATGATCTCCAGTATCTCATGACGGGTTACCTGAACCAGCATCCACGTACGGCCATTGCCTTTACGAAGGAAAAGAGAAAGGATTATGTGGAATTCTACACGGAGATAGTGGCCCAGGATTAAATGATCCGATCAAAAAAAGACCCTCTGCCGAAAGGATCGATACGGCAGAGGGTTTTGTTGTGCAATGAGGGATCAGGCTCCGGCCTTTTCCTTTTTGTCGTTTCGAAGCACATATCTGATGCAGATCATGGTGAGGCATGTGATGATCAGACCGAAAATGAGGCATATGGCTGCATTTTTGACGAATCCAGCAAGGATATAGGTCAGGAATGATATTCCGGTAGCTGTGAGCGCATAGGGAAGCTGTGTCGAAACATGGGCGATATGATCACACCGGGCTCCGGCTGAGGACATGATGGTCGTATCCGAGATGGGAGAGCAGTGGTCGCCGCATACAGCACCTGCCATGCAGGCAGAGACGCAGATGATGGAGATGGGGTCCCCGTTCTCGAGCGGAAATACATTAAGGGTGATGGGGATCAGTATGCCGAAGGTTCCCCATGAGGTTCCTGTCGCAAAGGCGAGGAAGGCTGCAATGACAAAGATTATTGCGGGCAGAAGACTCAGAAGTGAGCCGGCACTGTTTGAAACAAGACCTGCCACATATTCTGCAGCTCCGAGTGAATCTGTCATGGCCTTCAGTGTCCAGGCAAGGGAAAGGATGATGATGGCGGGTACCATGGCCTTGAAGCCTTCGGGAATACATGTCATGCAGTCTTTGAAGGGAAGGACTCTTCTGATCAGGTAAAAGATCAGGGTGATCACAAGCCCCACAAAGCTTCCAAGGACCAGTCCCACTGATGCATCACTGTTTGCAAAGGAATCAACAAAGGATTCTCCCCCGAAGAAGCCTCCCGTATAGATCATGCCAATGATGCAGCAGATTATGAGGGCGATAACCGGAAATACGAGATCGGCAACCGTACCTTTGCCGGAAACGGTGGTGTCTTCCGTATCATTTTTTCCTGCCACGGTGAAGATGTCGCCGTTCAGGGCATTCTCTTCATGCTTTGCCATGGGACCGAAATCCAGTTTCATTACGGAAAGCAGTATCATCATGACTATGGTCAGGAGTGCGTAGTAGTTATACGGGATGGCTTTGATGAACAGCATCAGTCCGTTGGTACCCTCGGGTGCAAAGCCGGATACAGCTGCGGCCCATGAGGAGATGGGAGCGATGATGCAGACCGGAGCCGCTGTTGCATCAATGAGATAAGCAAGCTTGGCTCTGGAGATTTTCTTATTA
>JAFSWJ010000377.1 GCA_017444545.1 Lachnospiraceae bacterium | reverse complement strand
TCCCGCGCCGTCTTCTTGAGCGGGTCAATCAACGCTGTCCGCCTGGTGTGCGCGAGGATCTCAGCCACGGCGTCTTCATAGACAAGCATGACGAGGTCATCATCTGTTTCGCCGGTGAGCGTCTTGATCTTTTCCATTTCCATATCAGAAACGGGAACGATGGGGTGCTCTTCGTATGTGGCATTCATATCCGGGATCCTGTTCTTTCCTACTATGTGATAGGTGGTTTCTATGCGGAGGCTCTTTAAGATCTGGTTTAATGCTTCCACATTACTGCTTTCCACGAAGACATAGTTAAAAAACAGAGGCTCTTCGACTTCTTTCCATTTCTTGTTGCCGTCCCTGTCCCGGTAGTGCCACATGCGGATGGCTTTGGGGACGTAGATACGTGCGGCGGCTTCGGGGTATAGCTTTTGAACCGTCGAATTCAGGTATTCGGCGAGATGGTCTTCTTTTTTGTGTTCGGTGTAGAGAACATAGGTTTTTGGGGGTTGAGTCATTGTGGGCCTCATCCGGGTGCTGGCGCGGAAGCTTTCTCAGGCTGCCTCATCCGTCAGCCTTCGGCTGCCACCTTCTCCAAAGGAGAAGGCTTTAAAACGTTTCCCTTTTATTATACACACTTATCATAGCTTCTGCATAGCGGTTGTACTTGCAACAATGCAATTTAATGATTAAAATATCAGAAGAATGGCGAAGATCAGAAGAAAAACAAGCGGATACCAACAGATCGATTATTTTATGATAGCGGCGGGCAGCATGCTGCTGTTATATATTTACCTGCTTGTTTGTCTGTATCCCTTTCTTATTAAACCAGGATATGCGGAAACATCCTCTGTAAAATACTGGTTTCTGGTGGGAATCTCTTACGGCTTTAAGGCAGGGCCCGTATGGATCCCGACTTTTTTCCCGCTTTGCATTTTTTGTGCTCTTGCAGGGACTGCGCTTGAAATTAAACGTTCGGGAAAGGGAATAAAGGATTTCATTAGAGATCATCATATATGATCGTGTTTTATGTGCTCGGAATGTATCTGGTGTGGATTTCGGACCCGGGGTCAGGGATGTATAAGGCCGCTGCTATTCATCTTGCCATAGCATCATGCCTGCCCTGTATCCTGAACGCGGATATGATCTTTGCCGGGATGTTCTTTGCCCTGTCCTTCCTCTTTGTCATGTCCTTTGAAAATGTCTTCTTTGGATAATAAAAGAGATCGGTACTTATTACCGGCGGATGCGGGATGATCGGGTCCAACCTTGCGAAGAGGCTGTCAAGGGATGGATGGAGTGTTTCCGTGGCCGATGATCTCTGGCGTGGAAGGCAGCTGGAGCTTGGTTACCTGGAAAAGGAGACAGGTATCCCCTGCTGTACGCTTTTACTTCATAATGCATACGGCACACCCACCGATTACGGTGAAAGAAGCCAGGTCATACCTGCGCTGATACGGAAAGCCGTAAGATTTCCTGATGAAGAGTATGTGGTAATGGGAAACGGTGAGCAGGAAAGAGCATTTATCCATGTGGATGATGTGGTGGATGCCTTTGTGCTGGCCCTTGAAAAAGGCTGGGGAAAGGGCTGCATACAGATCGGCCCTTCGAAATGCACC
>JAFSWJ010000043.1 GCA_017444545.1 Lachnospiraceae bacterium | reverse complement strand
GATTTCACATCCATTTCCGTGATCATCACCTCGTCCACAACCTCGCTGTAGGACCGGACGGCCTTCTCGATCTTTTCGACTGAAGGCATGTTCACCGTATAGTGTCCCTGCATGCCAAAGCCGTCGATCCTTGTACCCTCCGCCTCCTTTACCGCCTCTATCAGTTCCTTTATATATCTGACCTTTGACGGTTCGGAATCGTTATAGTCATTATAATAAAGACGCAGATCTTTTGGAGCATATCTGTTTGCATACCTGAATGCATTTATTATGAACTCATTGCTTCCGTAAACCTTCCACCAGCTTGATTTGCTGGGATGGACCGGATCTGAGAGACTGTCGTTTCCGGGTTCGGTATCACGTCTGTAGGAGCCGCTGTCGCTTACCGCCTCATTTACCACATCCCATCCGTAAAACAGTCCTTTGTACCTGCTGTCCTCACCGGTGTAATAAGTAAGTATGCTCTTTATATACCACTCAAGCCTCCTGTCCATAACTTCTTTTGAAACATATTCCTTTGACGGATCGTAATCCACGTGAAAGAACCATTCGGGAGCCTGGGAGTGCCAGACCAGGACATGACCTCTCACCCGTATGGTTTTTTCCGGATTTGATATGTTCCAGGCCTTGATCCTGTCAAGGATGGAGTCCGCCCTCGAAAAATCAAGCTTCGGCACACTTATCATCTCTCCGTTCAGTTCCTCCTCATGTATGGAACCATGTGAGGGAAACTCATTGCTGTATCCGAACAGGGCATCCATCTTCAGCTCGTTTTCAAGAGTGACTGCGTTGAAATGCTTGAAAACAAGTCCCATGAGATTTTCATCCTTTGCGCCTGCGCCGCCCACGCAGGTTCCCATGACCGCGTCCTTTCCAAGACCGTCATCCGATGCAACGATGCTTCTCAGATCCGGGATATCCTGTTCGATAAGAGACGCCCCGTCAACATGGGTGATCTCCCCTGCAGGATCGGTGCTTTTTTCCTCATCCTCTTCAGCTGATGCGGCTTCCCCTTCTGTCACTTCCTCTGCCGGGCTTTCTTTTTCAATATCCTCTTCTGTTTCGGTTACATCCCCGGTCATCTCTGTATCTGCGGTTACCTCTGTTCCTTTATCCGGTACCTCAGCTTTTGCACAGCCAAATGTCACAGCTGCCGCAAGCATAAAGATCATCAGTGCGGATATGATTTTATTATCTGATATCATTGCGGATACTCCCTATTTCATAAATACAAATTCTTCAATCTCACAGATCGTCCTGTCCTTAAAGAACTCATCCATCCAGTCATCCTTCGGTTTATAGCGCTCCGCCACGAAATAAAGAGCATGGCGTCCCCTTACACTTTCCACACGGGATGTATACTCACCGTCATGCAGGTCCGTTTCCAGCTTTCCTATGCATTTCCCGCCTCTTTTTTCATCAGGTGCATCTATCCAGACATGCAGGCATCCTCTGATGCCCGTTCCGTAAAGCTTCACAGCCAGAAGCATGGTCTTCGTCGTATTATCTTTTCCAAAATCAAAATATCTGTAGCCTATGACGCACCCGTCTCCTACAGCTGTGATAACACGTTTGAATATTCCCTTTTCCGTAACAAAGCATCCCTTTGTGAGAACGCACGCTATCTCCGCCTTTACCGGATAATACGGAGACAGCGATTCTTCAAAGCCGAGAGAAGTCATCTCGACGGGTGGTATGGTTCCGTCCGGAAGGATCTCCACCCTCTCAACACAGGCTCTCCTTGATGTGATGCAGTTATTTGTCATCCTGTGATAAAAGATGTACCACTGATCTCCGATTTTGCACAAAGACCCGTGATTATTTCCCTGCGGCTCGTAGTCAACACCGTTATCAATGATATAACCCCTGTAGGTAAAAGGACCTGTCGGAGATTTGGATGTGGCATAGGCAAGCCTCGTCCCCTTTCTCGGGGAATAGACAAGATAATAAAGGTCTCCTATCTTTCTGGGTGAACTCGCCTCATAGAACCTTTCCTCAACAGGTACATCCTGCGAATCGTTTATCACGGGCTTTTTCAGGCTGCCGGGGATCACCCTGTACATCGTTTCAGGATCAAGTTCATTCATATTGGAGTGTTCAAAGCCGTAATAAGCATAGACTCTTCCGTCGTCATCCACGAGAACACCGATATCATTAAATATCCCTTCATCGCCGGCATCCTCCGGAGCATATTCATAGGTCGAAAGATATGTAAAAGGTCCCTCCGGCTTATCACTGACACTGACACAGCCCTTTGATGCAAGGATATAGGTGTAGAGATAATACTTTCCATCCTTTTCCACAACATCGGGAGCATATATCTCTTTTTCAGTAAAGGGAACGCCCGGCTCATGATCCGAATCCGCCTTTGTATGAATGCTGTGACCGTGGCACTCCCAATGATCAAGGTCATTTACCGGTGCACTCCAAACCTTCAGCTTATGATCACAGAATTCCACATTTCCCGGTCTGTCATGAGAGCCGTAGATATAAACTCTGTCTCCGAACTGTCTTGGTTCCCCATCGGGGATATACTCCCATAAAGGTAAAAACGGATTTGCCATGTTACTCCTCCCTGTTTACGTTATCCTCAGTGCCGGAAACATCCTTTCCGCTGTCCGGACCATTAACACCCATTTTTTCTTCCAGCCTGTCAAATTCCCTCACAAAGAACTTACTGTTGTAATAAAGCATGACCGTCTGCGAAAAAAGGCAGATGAGCCACGCCCACTTGAAATACCAGATCCCTATGATAAAGGGCAGGATGAACAGCGCTATTGCAGCAAACACCCTGAAAAACCTGGCGCCCGTCATACCCAGGGCAGCCTTCACGGCCTCCGTTGTCTTTATGTGATATCTGGCTATGATCGGGAAAAAACAAAAGATGAACATCATGAAAACAACGGTCACAACCGCAAGCGTGATCCTGTATGCTGTCAGAGACGGATTTTTGACTACATAGTACCAGTCGATCAGGATCAGACCCAGACCGGCTGCCAGGATCAGGGACGGAAGCGCTGTCTGCTTCAGATTAGCCCTGAAGGATGAAAAAAAGGACTTGATCACAACGGGCTCCTCCCCCCTGCAGATCTTCATCCCCACGTAGTACTTTGCACTCATGGCAGCCCCTGCCGTAAAGACCGGCAGTGAGCAGACGATCCAGAGAAGATTCAGGATCACGAGATCCGTGATCCTGTTTATCGTCTGCATTACAGGGCTGTCGAATGCAAGAAAATTCATATCCTCACTCTTTCACACCGCCTATGGTCAGGCCGGTGACAAAATATCTTTGCAGGAACGGGTAGAGCATAACGATAGGAGCCATCGTCACGATGGTTGCCGCCGCACGTACCGATATAGGCGTGATATTTACCGTCGTTCCGGATGTTGCCGCCCCCGCATTTCCCTTCAGGCTTGTAACTGCTGAAAGCATCTTCATCAGCTCATACTGAAGGGTAGTATACTTGTCAGCCATACGGTTGTAAAGCATCGTATCAAACCATGAATTCCACTGACCTACCGCCACAAACAGGGCAACCGTTGCATAGATCGGCTTGCACAGAGGTGATATCACCTTTACGAATATGGTCATATAGCCTGCCCCGTCGATCTGTGCCGCTTCCTGAAGCGATTCCGGAAGTCCCTCCATATACGTTCTCATAACGAGCATGTTGAAGCCGCTGATCATCGCGGGTATGACATAGACCCAGAAGGAATTTGTCAGATGCAGGTTCTTGTAGAGGATCATGATGGGTATCATTCCACCGTTCACATACATGGTGATGACCCAGAAAAGAGAAAGCTGCGATCTGAAGATGAACTTTTTCTGGCTGACTATGAATGCCAGAAGGGCATTTGCAACAAGTGCAAACAGGGTTCCGAGAACTGTCCTTGATACGGATATTATCGCTCCCTGTCCGATGTTTTTCAAAGCAAATACCGTAGTGTAATTCTGTGTGGTAAAAAGCCTCGGTATGAGGTGTACTCCTCCTCTCATGGCATCAACTCCGTCATTAAAGGATATTGCCAGAGTGTTTAAAACCGGATAAAGCGTAACGATACAAAAGAGGAGCATGAATATGCCGTTGCATATATTAAATATCACATCCCCTGCCTTGGGTTTTTTGAGTTTACTTTTGATCACTGTTTTTTCCATCCTCTGCCTCCTAAAAGAGTCTTTCATCCGTAGTCTTCTTTGCGATCGTATTTGCTATCAATATGATCACGATAGAGACCACGCTCTTGAAGATACCTGCTGCCGTTCCGAGCGAGTAATCATTCTGGCTGATACCCCATGTCAGAACGTAGATATCGATGGTGTCCGAAACACTCTTGACCAGACCGTTTCCAAGCAGGTACTGCACTTCAAAGCCCGCGTTCAGGAGATTTCCCATATTCATGATGAGAAGCACGATGATGGTAGGCTTGAGGCTCGGCAGAGTGATGTGTTTTATCTTTTGCCATCTGCCTGCTCCGTCTATCGATGCCGCTTCATAGAGATTCGGATCAATGGATGTGATCGCCGACAGATATATGATGGTATTCCATCCTGTTTCCTTCCACAGATGCGCAAATGTGACTATCGGCCAGAAAAGCGCGGGTATGGAAAAGAACGGTATGGTGTCTTTTATCAGTCCGAAATTCCTTAAAAGCTCGTTCACGATACCCGTCGATGAAAGCGCATCGTTCAGTATACCGGTAACGATGATCCATGAAAGAAAGTGCGGAAGATAGGATACCGTCTGTATGACCTTTTTCGGACCGGAATGCCTCACTTCATTGAGCACTATCGCAAAAAATATCGCCATGACGGTGGTGAACACCAGGTTCATGGTACCCATACAGAATGTATTCCTGATGACTCTCAAAAATGTGGCATCTGAAAAAAGAAATTTGAACTTATCAAGCCCCACCCACTGGGAATGCAGAAAACCGGTCTTGTTCTTGTAATTCTGAAATGCCATGATCCACCCGCCCAAAGGCAGATAATAAAAGATAAATCCGTAGATTACAAAGACGGCAGACCAGATCAGCATAAATTTCTGTCTTCCAAGCTCTTTTGCGGTTATCCGGGTCTTTTTCACATTAGACTTTTTACTGTCCATCCTAATATCCTTTCCCAAAATGGCAGCCATATTGCCGGGAATATGGCTGCCATCAGGTTGTTTCATACAGATCGATTATTATTTGTGTGCTGCGACTCTCTTGTCAAGCTCTTCCTGCATCTGAGCCAGGAAGTCTTCAGGCTTGCACTCTTTGTATGCCTTCATGTAGTTGTCCCACTCAGACTC
>JAFSWJ010000376.1 GCA_017444545.1 Lachnospiraceae bacterium | reverse complement strand
TGATGATGTTCAGGAATGTGGAAGATCCGCCCCGTTCAGGCGTATTTAAAGGCTGTATGATGGTCTCGTTCCCGCTTTGATAGACAATCGAATCGTTGGCAGCCCTCGTGTGCGATCCGCCCCGCCTCGAGGAGGGCAAAGCATTTCCGTCCCGCTCCTCAAGCGCCGCCTCGGCCTCTCTTAGGTAGGATAATAAAAGCGTGTTGTTTTTGTCGATCCTGCGCCCGTTCTCAAGGGTCTTTCTCGCGCGGCCGAATTCGCCGGCATGGATATACAAAAGTCCCAGAAGCTGATATGCGACTATCAGATTGGAATTCATCTGCAAAACTTTTTTCAGCTGGATAATTGCGAGATCGTAGCTTTCCTGATGACAATAAGAAAGTGCCTGATTATACTTTTTCAAAGACTGGTTGATGCCGGAAAGACGGGTCGGATTCGACTGGATCTCCTCAATGAAATCATCTGCAACATTTCTCTCGGGCTTGATGTTTTTGCTTATGACCCACTCGGAAAGTGCGGCAACAGCCTCTCCCATCTCAAAATACACAAGCCCCAGCAGGTTTCTGGCATCGATATTGTTCCTGTTGCATTTCAGGCTCTGGCGCAAAGACTCAACAGCGCCCGAAAGATCCCTGACCTGCGCTTTCTTCAGCCCGTCGTTATAATACATATTCGACAGGCGCATTATCCTTCTGTAGATTCGTATGTCGGTGCCGCAGTTTGTACAAAAATCGTTTCCGGACAAAACGGCGCCGCAGTTAAAACACCTCATCTGGCGTGCCCCGGTTCACTTCATTCTAAACAGTCCGCAAAAAACATGGTTTCCGGACAGTCATCTTCATTCTTCATATATACGGCTTGCCTCGGCAAGCTGTATCATGAGATCCACAACATCGATGACATCAGTGTTGTGTATATATGTTTCCGCATCCTCAACCTCAAGTGAAGGATGGAATTTTTTCAGTTCCTCTTCAAAATCAATCATAGTTCGATCCTCTGACAAATCTCTACTATATCTTAATTACTCAATTATTTCAACGGTGGGACAGGGGACGTTTCTCTGTCCCACTTTTATGTCAACCACGCATTCGCAAGGTCACTACGTTTTCATGCGCTTCGAGCGTTTACATAATTCTGGGACACAGAAACGTCCCCCGTCCCACCCCGCGACAAGTTTACATAATTCTGGGACACAGATACGTCCCCCGTCCCACACCGTCCCCTGTCCCACCATGTCCACCCATGCACTACACGTAGTTCACTACAGGATGTACCTCCAGGTCGCCGTTCTCGTTCTTGCGGAACTCCACGTGCCGTTTTTCCGGATCGGTGACAGTATACTGCTGGCCGTCAACCTGGACCACGGTGCCGCAATACACCGTATCCGTGACATAGACCTTTGCATTCCTCGCCCTGTCAAAAAGCGCCGTCAGCTCATCATATTTTTTCTGGGCGGAATTAAGCACAGCCATCTTTTCGATCCTGGTCTTGACCATCTCACCCTTCGTTTTTATCTCCAGATCATCGGCCGTACCCATCCTGATCTTCCGCTCCAGCACTTCCTCCTTTGCCACGATGCCCCTTATCACATCCTTTGCGGACTTGATCTGCTGCTCAAGCACGACCCGCTGCCGGAACAGGCTGTCCCTGATCCCGCAGGCGACCACCGTGCGTATGAAGGCATCATTACCCGCAAACTTCGTTTCTATACCCATCATGCCGTACACATTCCCGGCCACTATGCTTCCCATCTTTGCCGTGGTACGCACCACGCCCTTTGCCACCACGGTGCTGTCGAGGATGTAGTTCGTATTCACATCACCGTCTGCATGCACGTTCGCATACTCAATGAAATCCGCATTCACATTTCCGTGCGCGGAGATCTGGCTCTTTTCGCCTCCCAGGATCCCGCCCTTGACGATGATATCGGTCCCGGCGACAATGTTGCCGCCCTCCAGCGTACCGTCTATGGTCACGCTCTTTGTGGCAGTTACGGTCACGCCGATGGAAACACTTCCGTGGATGATCACATCTCCCTTGAAATCGATGTTTCCAAAGACATTATCTATATCATTCGAAAACTCCTGCACATCCGAGATCTTGATGGCCGAGTTCGTAACCTCGACCCTTCCCGGGATCTTTGCCCTGTAGATCATATTCTCAGGATTATAATCCACATTCGTACAGGCCAGCGGCCTCAGATCCTTTGCAGGCTTTGCCGGCAGCACCTTTGCCTTCACGTCGGAGCCCGCCGAACCCTTGATTGCGGGATGATACATGGCAATGATATCGTCGCCGTCCACGCAGGTAATGATGTTCACACTGGTATAATCCACTGACCCGTCGTCCCTGATGGCCGGCTTTTTGTGCTTTTCCGCATCAAAAATGAACTCGTAGTAACCGTCCTGGCCTTCCTCCGGGCTTTTTCCCGTGGCAACGAGCACCTCCCGGTCGTAGATGCCCTTTTTGATCATGGCGTTGATCCTGGAGGAATTGAGGCCGTAGACCACCCCGTTCGCAGTCAGAATGTCCTGAATGTCGGAATAGTCATACATCCGCCCGTCCTCCGGCTTTTCAAGCTTGAGCCACGCCTCCATATTGCTGTTTCTCAGCATGACGATATGATTCGGTTTTTTTGTGATCTCATCAGCCATATCGCACCCGCTTTTAGGCAGTCTTCCATAATAAAAACTACTTCATCAGCTCAAGTCTCTCTCTGACTTCAGCCAGCATCTTTTCATAATTTGAACGTTTTTCCTTTTCTTCCTCTATCTTTGCGGCAGGAGCCTTGCTCAGAAACTTCTCGTTTGAAAGCATGGAATCCGACCTTTTCAGCTCACCCTCAAGTCTCTTTACTTCCTTTTCAAGCCTTGCCTTTTCCTCTTCAATATCCACAAGCTCCGCAAAAGGCATATACAAAACAGCGTTGGGCACCACAACGGAAACCGCATCATCAGGGATTCCCGCCTTGTCCTTCTGATACGTCACCTTTTCGGCGCTAGCAAGCACCCTGAAGAAATCCTCCGATGCCTCAAATGTGCCAAGCACCTCAGGCACCTCCGAAACCACCGTCACATCAGCCTTTCTCGACGGCGCAACGTTCATGGTGGAACGCACATTTCTGATACCCTTCACGGCCTCCTTTACAAGCTCCACGCCCCTTGCCTCAATGGGATGATCAAAACCCGCATCATACACCGGAAACTGCGAGATCATGATGGATTCAGGCATTGACTCATCGGCCGTGGCCTCTTTTATTATGCAAAAGATCTCCTCCGTCACAAACGGCATGTACGGGTGCAGGAGTTTGAGCGCCGTAATAAGAACGTACTTCAAAACATACCTTGCGGCATTGCCCGCAGCCTCATCCTCCGCGCGGAGTCTCGGCTTGACCATCTCTATGTACCAGTCGCAGTATTCATCCCAAATGAAATCATAGATCTTTCCCGCGGCGATACCGAGTTCGTACTTTTCCATGTTCTCGGTGACCTCGCGGACGGTATCGTTCATCCTTGAAAGGATCCATCTGTCCGCGGTCTGCAGGTCACTCTCCTCCGGCTTCGTGATGGTCTTTCCTTCAAGGTTCATCAAAACGAACCTCGACGCATTCCAGATCTTGTTTGCAAAATTCCTGGAGGCTTCTATCCTGTCATAGGAAAATCTCATGTCGTTTCCGGGCGCGTTGCCTGTGATGAGGGTAAACCTCAATGCATCCGCACCGTACTTTTCGATGACCTCCAAAGGATCGATGCCGTTGCCAAGCGACTTTGACATCTTCCTGCCCTGCTCGTCACGCACCAATCCGTGGAAAAGCACCGTCTTAAACGGCCTTTCTCCCATCTGTTCGTAACCTGAAAAGATCATCCTGATGACCCAGAAAAAGATGATGTCATAGCCCGTGACCAGCACATCCGTGGGATAAAAATACTTTAACTCCGGTGTTTCATCAGGCCAGCCCAGGGTTGAAAAAGGCCAAAGTGCCGATGAGAACCAGGTATCAAGCGTATCCGGATCCTGTTCCATGCGGGTGCCGCCGCACTTCGGACATTTTTCAACATCAGTCCTTGATACCACAAGTTCGCCGCAGTCTTTGCAGGTGTAGGCCGGGATCCTGTGTCCCCACCACAGCTGCCTTGAAATACACCAGTCGCGTATATTATCCGTCCAGTTGTAATAGGTCTTTACCATGCTTTCGGGAACGAGCCTGATGTCGCCGTCCTTCACGCCCTTTACCGCAGGCTTTATGAGCCCGTCCATCTTTACAAACCACTGCTGCTTGACTAAAGGCTCGATGGTTGTCTTGCACCTGTCATGGGTCCCGACGTTGTG
>JAFSWJ010000375.1 GCA_017444545.1 Lachnospiraceae bacterium | reverse complement strand
GATCAGTCTGTCCGACATATAGGATACGGTCAGGATGATATCGCAAAAGCCCTGGTCGCGAAGCAGTGTGATCTCGCGTTCAAGCACGGGAACGCCCTCTATGGGAATGAGGGGTTTTGGTATGTCCGGAAAGAGAGAGGAGATCCTTTTTCCGATCCCGCCTGCCATTATTACAGTTGTAATGTTTTGCTTGTCCATTTTTTATTATACGGTCATGAATCACTGCTGTCGGCAGGTTCATAGGTTTCCGGGGTGAAATGTATCACTCTGGAGCCGCCGGTCTCAAAGCTGAAGGGGATGTAGAGGAGACCGGAGAGGGCTCTTCTGACTGCCTCCTGCCTGTCTTTTTCGACATAGAACAAAAGGAAGCCTCCTCCGCCTGCTCCCAGAAGCTTGCCGCCTGTTGCACCGGCTTTGATGCCTGCTTCATAGAAGGTGTCTATCTTGTCAGTGGATACCATGCTGCCGGTAGAGCGTTTCAGCTTCCAGGTATAGTCAAGAAGCTTTCCGAATTCAGACAGATCTTTGTCCCTGTTTACAAGAATCTGCTCGGCTTCATCAACGAGGGAAAGCATGGTCTTCAGATTTTCCGTCTTTGCGTTTTCGTCCTTTACGGAACGGGCATTTGCCGTCTGTACCGCAGATGAAAGCCTGGTGAAGCCCGTAAAGAACATCATGAGGTTTTCATCAAGCTCCTTTTTTCTGTCGGGAGAGATGATGACCGGGAGGACTTCATATCCGTCCGGGCCGAATACGATTTTATTCAGCCCGCCGTAGGAAGCCGCGATCTGGTCCTGCCACCCGCCGGATTCGCTGCAGAGTGTCCTTTCAAGATAAATGGCATCATCCGCCAGCTTTTTTTTGTCTGCGTATTTTCCCTTGAGGGCGTAGAAGGCGTTGATCATTCCGACAGCAAAGGAACTTGAGGTGCCAAGTCCCGACCTGGCGGGGAGATCGGCTTCATAGTCAAGCCTGATCTCGTGCATATCCATCATCTTCATGGCATTTTTGATGGCGGGATGAAGGATATCATCCACATTTGTCACCCGTTCTATCCTTGAGTAGGCAAGCTCCGTGGAATAATCAAAAAACCTGGGCAGATGGCGCACATTCACATAGCAGTACTTGTCGATGGTCGTTGAAAGCACTGCTCCGCCGTACTGTCTGAAAAATTCTTCCATGTCTGTTCCGCCGCCGAAAAACGACATGCGGAAGGGTGTCTGTGTGATGATCATTTCTTTCCCTCAAACTCCGTGATCAGTTTTTCCATCCTGTCCCAGGAGTATCTGTAGCGTTCGCGTTCGATGCCGGCAGACAAAGCCGCGGCACGGTCATTGTCAAAAAAGTCCTTTATGGAAGCTGCGATGAGATCGGGTCTTTTCGGTTCCACAAGATAGCCGGTCTCTCCGTCAAATACAACATCAGGCAGACCTCCGACCCTTGTGGCCAGTACCGGTCTGTCAAAGCTGTAGGCAACCTGTATCACTCCGCTCTGGGTGGCATCCTCATAGGGAAGGACCACCAGATCGGAGGCCGCAAAGAATTTTTCAACCTCACTGATGGGAATGTGTCCGTCCGTGATATCCAAAAGATCACCTATGCCGAGGGCAGCGATCTTTTCATCATATTCGGGTCTTGAACCCGAAAAATCCCCTGCGATCAAAAGCTTCAGCTTCCGGTTATTTTCAGGATCCTCATCCTTTATAAGCTTCAGGGCATCAAGCAGGTGCTGCAGCCCCTTGTAGGGTCTTACCAGTCCGAAGAACAAAAGGACATTTGTGTCCTCTGATATATTGAGTATCTGTCTGCCTTCGGCACGGGACATATCCTTCAGCTTGAAAAAATTGTAGGCCGGATGTACGGTGACCCTGAGGTCCGCATCAGGCAGGATGGACAAAAGCTCATCGGCATTGCTTTTTGCGTGTACCGTGAAATGATCGCCGTGCTTCAGGGTTATCTTCGTCAGGAAACGGTCGAGCGGGAAGCGTTCATGGGGGAAAACGTTGTGGCACATGAAAAGGATCCTGGCGGATCTGATATGGCTTGCCACTATCGTGTAGCAGGGTGCAAAATACGGATGAAGCCATTGGAATATCACAAGATCCGGTCCGATCCTGTTTATGAGCTTTGCGGTCTTGAGGCAGCTTATGGGATTTGCGGTGTTCAGCACATACTGAGCCTCATCTATCTTCAGAGCATCCTCCTCATATTCCTTTTGAGGTCTTTTGTACATAAACTGGGGGTACTGAAAGCTGTAGCTCAAAAG
>JAFSWJ010000374.1 GCA_017444545.1 Lachnospiraceae bacterium | reverse complement strand
CTCCTGTATCCTGTAGGTTTCATCTTCCGGAACCTTTATGGCAATATCAGAAAAGCCGGCAAGCTTGCCTCCCGTCTTTCCGGTCAGAGCGATGACCTTTATCCCCATGGCCTTTGCACAGACGGCGGTGTTTATTATATTTTCACTGTTTCCCGAGGTTGAGATACCCAGGAACACATCCCCGCTTTTTCCGTAACCGCACAGCTGCTGGGCAAAAACACCCTCACTGTCGACATCATTAAAGTAGGCAGTGGTGAGAGTCTCGTGGGCAACAAGCGGGATGACGGTAAGGCTTCTTTCAAGATTTCGTGCAAGCTTTTTCCCTCTTTCAGGGTCAACCTCCTCCAGCTTTTTTGCAAGTTCGTCAGGGATGGGGCGTGAAAGTCTGAACTTTTTCATGAGCTCCCCTGCTATATGCTCCGAGTCTGCGGCGGAACCGCCGTTTCCCGCCACCAGAAGCTTGCCGCCCTTTTCATAGGTTTCGGCCAGCAAATAGAATGCGTCCTCCATATCCTGTCTGCAGCAGGAAAGGAGCGGGTATCTGTCGATGGTCTCGTCGATGTGGTTTATGATCTGTTTGATGTTGTTTTCCAAATTCATATCTCCTTAATAACCATTATCTTTTTTACACATTCAAGGAGGTTTTTGCCGGTCATATCGGCATCCGTCATACTCTCTGCTGTGCTTTCGCCTGATATCAGGGCAGTGTGTGTGCCGGCATTTTTTCCGGCCAGAATATCATTATCACCGTCTCCTATCATCCAGGACGATGAAAGGTCTATATTGAGGTCTTTTGCGGCCTGAAAAAGCAGACCGGGCTTTGGTTTGCGGCAGTCACAGACTTTCTTTAATTCTCTGATCTCACCTTCAAAGCCGCTGTCCGGGTGATGAGGACAATAATACAGGCCGTCAATATAGGCTCCGGAAACACCCAGAAGGGTTTCCATCCTGTCATGTATTTTTGAAAGACCCTCTGTCGTGACCTCACCTCTTGCTATGACGGGCTGGTTTGTGACCACGATGGCAAGGTAGTCGGATGAGTTTATGAGCCTGACCGCTTCCGCTGCGCCGTCTTCAAGTTCAAGCTCCTCCGGAGAGCGGACAAATCCGGCATATCTGTTTATGGTGCCGTCACGGTCGAGAAAGACGGCTTTCTGCTTGCGGCAAAGATTCCGTTTGGCAGGCTTTCCTGCGGCAAAGTCGAGGCATACCGCTTCAAATCGGGAGGGGGTTCCCATATCCTTCACATATTCGGGACTGTCATAGCAGAAAAGCTGTCCCGTTCCCGCAATGGGTTTTAAGAGCTGTCTGTCAAGATCTACTTTTGGTGTGTCCGGACGGTTGTTCAGTATCCTTTTTGACAACACATGAAGTCCGGCATTTACCCGGTTTTTGTAATACTGAGGCCGTTCATCCTCGGCAGTATACCAGGCAAGGACTGACAGATCATCGTCAGCCACTATGAGACCGCTGTCATAGGGATGGTCGTTCGGATGGGTAAAGAGGGTTGCAAGGCCGCCTTTTTTCCGGTGATGATCCGTAAACCTCACAAAATCCACATCAAATACCGTATCGGCATTCAGCAGCAGGAAGTCATCCGAAAGCCTGTCCCGTATCTCGTAGAGCGCCCCGGCATTACCGAGGGGAGTTTCCTCAACGAAATAGTCTATATGCACCCCGAGACGACTCCCGTCACCAAAGTGGGAGATCAGTCTGTCCGACATATAGG
>JAFSWJ010000373.1 GCA_017444545.1 Lachnospiraceae bacterium | reverse complement strand
TCTCGATGAAGGGTTCATCCATGCTGTCTCTTCCTCCGGCAGGTATCTCAAGAGCTACCCTGTCTATGGCGTGGCGGTACTGCCTGACCATGAGTATCCTGCCGTCGGGAAGTACGGGAATGACAGCTGCGGCTCCCTTGTGAAGCAATGTCTCGTAGACCGTGGTCCGTCCGTCGGGAAGCTTCAATGTATCCTTGCAGTATTCAAATACCCTGGTCTTTTCAATGCTCTTTCTTTCAAGTCTTTCAAATTTTTTTATCATCATAAACCTCCGTCAGCCCCTTCAGGCAGTAACAATATTATCCTTCAATGCGCCCAAGGTCAAATATTTCTTGTTTTTACCGCCTGTTTATGCTATCCTTACCGTTATGCGATGTATCCTTGTATGTTGCAGCGTAACAGTTACCCGGCTCACAGCCGATGTCACTAAGATAAGCAATTTAAGCATAAAAATCGCGAGCAGAAACCGGCAGGTAAAAAGCTTGGCTTAATGACATCGGTTGTGAACAGTAACAGGAAATGATCAGCAGGAATGTCAGCAGGAGGAAAAAATGTTAAGTAAGAATTCAAAAATCCAGCGCCTTGTAGGCACTGCGATCCTTGTAGCAGTCGTCATAGTTCTCCAGGCTTTTGCCTCGGGAATCCATTTCGGGCCTTTCACACCGACCCTTGCACTGATCCCCATAATAATAGGAGCGATCCTATACGGACCGGCCACCGGTGCTCTTTTGGGACTGATCTTCGGCATCATCGTCGTGATCACCGTTGTGTCGGGTCTTGAGCCCTTCAGCATGATAATGTTCAACCAGAATCCGTTTTTCACCGTCGCAACCTGTCTTGTAAAAGGCGCAGCCGCCGGTTATTTTTCCGGACTCCTTTACAAGGCCCTTTCAAGCCGCAAATATCTGGGTGTTGCCGCGGCCGCTGTCATCGCTCCGGTCACAAACACCGGTCTGTTTGCCATAGCCATGCTCACCGTATTCAGAAATCTCCTGGTTGAGAGCGCAGCGGGACAGAATCCCTTTATTTTCCTGATGGTTGCCTTCGTTGGCGTCAATTTCCTTTTTGAGCTTGCATTTGATATCGTCCTGACTCCCGTTATAATCAGGATCCTGTCGGCAATAAAAAAGACGTCATAGTACCGGAGGAAAAAACATGCTGCTTGCTATAGATATGGGCAACACCAATATCGTTGTCGGATGCATAGATAAAGATACCATAATCTTTACGGAAAGGATGTCCACGAACCTCGGCTGTACCGAGCTTGAATACGCCGTGCTGATAAAGGCGGTCATGGACATACACCGTGTAAGTGAAAATGATATAGACGGAAGCATCATTTCCTCCGTCATACCGTCTCTGACACATATAGTGAAAAATGCTCTCAGAAAGCTTTTGAAGACCGAACCGCTTGTGGTTGGCGCAGGTCTGAAGACAGGACTGAATATCAGGATCGATGATCCCGCCTCTCTCGGAGCGGATATCGCCGTGGACAGCGTGGCTGCAAAGAACTACTACAGTGCTCCCAATATCGTGATAGATATGGGCACCGCCACAACCATGACAGCCATAGACAGGGAAGGCTCCTATATAGGAGGCATCATCTTTCCCGGGGTAAATGTTTCACTGGAATCCCTGGTCTCAAAGACCTCTCTCCTTCCCAGGATCTCCTTTTCAACACCGAAAAAGGTGATCGGAGCCAATACCATAGATGCCATGAAGAGCGGTATCATCTACGGTGAGGCCTCACGTATAGACGGGATGATAGACAGGTTCGAGGAAGAGCTTGGAGAAAAAGCTTCAGTGGTCGCAACAGGAGGTCTTGCCTCTGTCATCATTCCCCATTGCAGACATGATATCACCCTGGATCCGGAGCTGCTGCTCAAGGGACTGAAGATCATCTACGACAAAAACAGATAAAAGAAAGGTCCTCACCGCACTTTTGCGGGAGGACCGTTTTTATTATCAGATCACCTGCCTCAGCTTTGCCAGCAGGTCTTCTTTTTTGATGGGCTTTACCAGAAAGCCGCTGGGATGGAGTGAGATACAGTTCATGACCATATTCCTGTCGGAATTGCCTGTCAGAAAGACCACCGGCACTCTCTTTAAGTTCGGCATGCTCCTGATATGCTGCAGGGTCTGCGCACCGTTCATCTCCGGCATATAGCAGTCAAGCAGTATCAGATCC
>JAFSWJ010000372.1 GCA_017444545.1 Lachnospiraceae bacterium | reverse complement strand
GATCATCTGAAACGGAAGATAACAGTTCCGGGTAATTCAGGACTGATTATCATATAAATATAATACAAACGAATAATAAAAAGAAAAGGAGAAAAGATATGAAAAAAGCAAATTACCTCAAAACTCTGGCAATTTTTGCCATGATGACCATGGCAAGCCCTGTGACCGTATTTGCGGGAGAAGGAAGCGTTGATTTTTCAGGTGCAGCCACACCCGTTGTGGGCCTGATCAACAGCCTCGTCGGTCCTATCATCAGTGTTGTGGCAGCTGTGGGAGCGATCTACTGCGTTATCCTCGGCGTCAAGCTTGCAAAGGCTGATGAGCCCCAGGAAAGAGAAAAGGCAAAGATGGCGCTGAAAAATGCCATCATCGGATTCTTCCTGATCTTCGTGCTGATCGTAGTGATGAGGCTTATGGTGCCTACGCTTGTTCAGTGGGTAAACAGCAACGCCAACGGCGGAGCACAGATACAGGTTTCACAGTAAGATTAAAAGGACCGGCAGGAGATGGCGTCTTTTTGGAAAAGAAAATTTCATGAAAGGATGCTCGTTCTCCTGCTTTGTCTTGTTCTGGCAGTGCAGAGTACCGGCTGTGCCAATGTCGTAAATCACCTGGGAAAAGGCTATGACAGGGAAGACAGCAGCAAAGACGGAGAGGACGTACCTTCGGATATACCGGATTTTGATCCGGATGAAAAGGAAGATACAAAGCACAGAGAAAAAAAGGATATAGACTACTCCACGGACCGCTTTAACATAGAGGGGACAAATGCCTTTTATATTCTTCCGGGGCTTGAAAACATCCCTGATGCCATGGCGGTCTTTGAAGTACTTGATTACAACAGACTCGGAGAGTTTGTATATTATTATGTGACGCCCTGCTATGTGACGCCGGAGGAGTTTTCCTCTTTCGTGAACGCCAACAAGACCGGAACGGTGGACAGCAGGACAGGGGTTACGGTACCTGAGGGAAGGAGAGAGGATTATGAGTATGATGCGGGAGTGCTCATGTCCTATAATCCCGATAATGGTCAATACCGCATAATGTATGCCGATACCTTTGAGATAGACAAGGAGAAAGAATTTGACCCTGCAACAGAGGGACGTCCCTATATGTACAGAAGCAGGGATATGAACGAAGACAGTAAAAGCAGGGTGTATATGGCAGAAAGGCTCATGGGCTGCAAGGTCGCCGGGAGAGAAGAATATCTGTTGATGGATCAGTCCTCTCTTACAGGCGTAGTATATGATTCCCGCGGCAACGCAGAAAGAACCATGACCTACCGTCCGGCACTTGCCTCCGAGATGGAAAACCGAAAAGAGGAGTTCAAAAAGAAGAAAGATCACGGCAACAAAAAGATAATGAACGCGGCCCTGACCGGACTTGTCATGACCCGTGCGTATGAAAGCTATCTCGGTATCACCTTCTTCATGGGAGATTATGATAACGAGGATGATATAGATGAGGATGATCTGCAGGTTTCGATGACAATGATGATCTACAGGGAGCCTCTCAACAGAAAAGACGGCGGTACACCTTTTGTTTCGGTAAACCTGAACGCTGACAGGCAAAAGGAAAAATGGCTTTCCCTTGACGGGAAGTTTTTCACGGACAGAAGCGAATATGAAAAAGCTGAAGGCTACAGCTTTGAGGATCTGAAAAACGGAAAATACGGAAATGAGTACAGGGATGCTTTTTCTCCCTTTTCATTGTCCGACCCGGAGGAAGAAGCGTC